>JAMPYE010000252.1 GCA_023700825.1 Thermoanaerobaculia bacterium
GACCTCGTGACCGCGATGATCCTGGTGAGCGATCGGAAGTTTCTTCTGCTGCTGATCGCGACGTTTCTCGCGCTTCAGCTTCCGTTCGTCCCGACCGCCTTCCGAGTTGACGAACCGACGTTCATCCGACTCGGGCAACAGGCGGAGCGAAGCCCCGCCGACCCGTACGGCTTTCAAATCAACTGGCTGGGTCTGGACGAGGAGGCGTTTCACGTCCTCGCGAACCCTCCTGGGGTGCCGCTGTGGCTCGCGGCAGCCGGCCGGACGTTCGGCTGGAGCGAGACTTCACTCCACCTGTCGATGCTCCCGTTCGGAGTCCTCGCACTCGTCGGTATCTGGATTCTCGCCGGGGAGCTCGGCGTCGACCGGCGCGCCGCGGCCTTGCTGACGGCGGTATCTCCTGCGTTCTTTCTGGGATCCCAGGTCGTGATGCCCGACGTGGCAATGCTGGCGATGATGAACCTCGCCGTGGGCCTTGCGCTTCGCTACCGGCGAACAGGGAGCGGGCTTGCCGCTGCGTTGGGCGGGCTGTGCGGTTCTCTGGCGCCCGTCGTCAAGTACAACGGAGTGATCGCGGGTGCAGTCGTGGGAGTGATCTGGATTCTCTCGAAAGAGCGTCGCAGGGGGCTCGTTCTTCTGGCCGCAGCGCCAGCGCTGGGTCTGGCCGCCTGGAGCGTCTGGAGTCTTGCGGTATACGGCCGTGCCCACGTGCTGGTGATGGCGGAGTTCCAGGGCGAAGGGATCACCAACATTTTCAGTGCGATGGTCGCGTATGTCGGGCTCGCGATGCTACCGCTTGCGGTGGCCGCTCCCGGCCTGCCGGACGCGGGATCGCGACGCATTGTGAACGCGGCCACCCTTGGCGGATTCGCGTTGATGTGGGCGGGCGCGTGGCTCATCCTCGGCTTCGGTCCGTGGGCCGCGCTCGCTTACGGGTTGAGCGCGGCAGTGGCGTTTCGTTACGGGATGATCGGCGTGGAGCTCGCCGCCAGCTGGCTGCGCGCGCGGGATCGCGACGGACTCGTTCTCATCGCCTGGGCCGTGATCGGCATCTGGTTCCAGTTCGGACTGCTGTTCTCGTCGGCGCGCTACCTGCTGCCGCTCCTGCCTCCCGCGCTCCTGATGATCCTGCGCGCGCGGCTCATCGACTCTCGATCGCCTTGGTTCCGAGTTGCGGTGGCGGTGAGCGCTGCCCTGGCTCTCGCGATTGCGATCGGGGACGCGCGACTGGCGAATCTCTCCAGGGACTTCGTGCGCGAGGTCGTGGTTCCTGAGCGTGCAAGGTACGAGGGCAGGTTCTTCTTCGACGGTCACTGGGGATTTCAGTACTACTGCGAAGAGGCCGGTGGCCGGAGCCTCAACTTCTGGAAGCAGGAGAAGTGGAGGGACGGTGACTTCGTGGCGATTGCCATGAACCCGTTTCCCGAGCACACGCGCCCCCAGCCGGGGCGGGGAATCAGGTTCGAAAGCCGGGGCTGGAAGCTCTCGCCGCACTGGCCGGTCCGTACGATCGACTGCGCCGTCCCTGCTAACTTCTATGGTCCGGGGCTTCGTCAGTGCAGGGGGCCTGCTCTCCCGTGGGGCTTCGCAACCGGGCCGTCCGATACCTTCGAGCTGTTCGTGGCGACAGAGCGCGTTCGCGGCGACGCCAGGGCACGGTGACGACCGGACGCCCGGGACGAGCCGTATACGATTCCGCGAACCTCTCGAGCAGCATCCCCGTGGAGGGTGACGAGTATCTTCTGGCGTTCCGCGGTAACCCGAGGTACCTTCCTCCGGCGGCGAGGAAGTTCCGGGGCGTTTCGGCGTTTCACCGGAGCGCGCTCAGGCCTCCTTTCCGTGGTGCAGAAGCGCCGGCGCGCCAGCAGCGGACAGCAGTCCGCTGGACTTTAGGCGCGGAATAACCCCCTAGGGGGGTATGTTGTCCGACCCCGCGAGACTTGACAGGTCCTCGTGTCGGGAGTATTTTGCGATGCCCCGGTCCACCGGGCCGTCAGACGTATCTCAAGAGGAAAGAATGCCTACGATCAATCAGCTCGTCCAGCAGGGGCGCACGGCAGTCAAGTACAAGACCAAGTCGCCTGCCCTGCAGTCCAGCCCGCAGAAGCGGGGAGTCTGCACCCGTGTCTACACGACGACCCCGAAGAAGCCGAACTCGGCTCTCCGCAAGGTCGCCCGCGTGCGCCTGACCAACGGAATCGAGGTCACGACGTACATCCCGGGTGTCGGCCACAACCTGCAGGAGCACTCGATCGTGATGATCCGTGGCGGCCGCGTCAAGGACCTCCCGGGTGTTCGCTATCACGTGATCCGGGGAACGCTCGATTCGACGGGCGTCGCCAATCGCAAGCAGAGCCGCAGCAAGTACGGCGCCAAGCGCCCCAAGTCGTAGTCTCAGAGGATCAGCATGCCGAGAAGACGTGAAGTTCCCAAGCGCGAAGTTCTTCCCGACCCGCTCTACAACAGCCAGCTGGTGACGAAGTTCATCAACAGCCTGATGCTGCAGGGGCGGAAGTCGGTCGCGGAAGGTATTTTCTATGGCGCGATGAAGAAGGTCGAAGACCGCGCGAAGGACGATCCCCTCAAGATCTTCAAGAAGGCCGTCGACGGTGTGAAGCCGGCCGTCGAGGTCAAGAGCCGCCGGGTCGGTGGTTCGAACTACCAGGTCCCGGTCGAGGTTCGCCCGGCCCGCCGCACGTCGCTCGCGATCCGCTGGCTCATCCAGTTCGCGGCGAGCCGCGGCGAAAAGACGATGATGGACAAGCTTGCGGGCGAGCTGCTCGACGCGGCCAACGGTCGCGGCAACGCCATCAAGAAGAAGGAAGACACCCACAGGATGGCAGAGGCCAACAAGGCCTTCTCGCACTATCGCTGGTAGTGTCTGAGCCTGGGCGCTATTGCAACCCGGGTGGAAGTTGTGGTAAAAATGCCGGCCGCGCTGAAAAGCGCCCGGCGTAGTACAGAAATAGCCCCCCGTAGCTCCGTCTCGACCGGATAACACAGAAATCGTTCTGCGGTTCCGGACCGAGCAACGGGAAACGACGAATCGAATTTGGGAAGACTGGCCAGTGGCCACGGTGCGTCTCCGTGTCCATCGGCCGAAGGGCTCGCTTCCGCGCGCGGACGCCATGCATGGCGTCTCGTCAGTGAGGATGCGACCCGGGGTTTCAGAATGGCACGACTCGTACCGCTAGAGCGACAGCGCAACATCGGGATCATGGCCCACATCGACGCCGGTAAAACGACGACGACGGAGCGTGTCCTGTATTACACCGGCATGACCCACAAGATCGGTGAGGTCCATGACGGGACTGCGACCATGGACTGGATGGTCCAGGAGCAGGAGCGCGGCATCACGATCACTTCGGCGGCAACGACGGCAACCTGGGGCGACCATCGCATCAACATCATCGACACTCCCGGCCACGTGGACTTCACGGCCGAGGTCGAGCGCTCGCTTCGCGTGCTCGACGGGGCTGTCGGCGTCTTCTGCGCAGTCGGCGGCGTCGAGCCGCAGTCTGAGACGGTCTGGCGCCAGGCCGACCGTTACGGCGTTCCGCGTATTGCATTCGTCAACAAGATGGACCGCCTCGGCGCGAACTTCGCTTCGGTCGTCGGCCAGGTGAAGTCCAAGCTCGGGAAGAACGCGATCCCTCTGCAGATTCCGATTGGCGCCGAGGAGAATTTCAAGGGCATCATCGACCTCGTTCGCATGAAGGCTCTCGTCTTCCGCGACGAGACTCTCGGCGCGAAGTACGACATCGAAGAGATTCCCGAGAACCTGCGTGCCGAGGCCGAAGAGGCGCGTCACCTGATGGTCGAGTCGATCGCCGAGTCGAATGACCACCTTCTCGAGAAGTACCTCGCGGGCGAGCAGATCGAAGAGGCAGAGCTCAAGGCTGCGCTTCGCGTTGCGACGATTGGCGGCGTGATCACTCCGGTGGTCTGCGGATCGGCCTTCAAGAACAAGGGTGTGCAGCCGCTGCTCGATGCGGTCGTCGACTATCTGCCGTCGCCGCTCGACATCCCGCCGATGCCCGGTACGAACCCTGACAATGAGCAGCCGGAGGAGCGTCCCGCTTCCGACACGGCGCCGTTCTCGGGTCTCGTCTTCAAGATCATGACCGACCCGTTCGTCGGCCAGCTCGCGTTCTTCCGGGTCTACTCGGGCCACGTCGAGTCGGGCACCGCTGTTTACAACTCGACCAAGGGCAACACCGAGCGCATCGGTCGCCTGCTGAAAATGCACGCGAACAAGCGCGAAGAGATCAAGGAAGTCTGGGCGGGCGACATCGCCGCCGCAGTCGGTCTCAAGAACGTCACCACTGGCGACACGATCTGCGAGAAGGCCAAGCCGATCGTCCTGCTGGCGATGAACTTCCCCGATCCGGTCATCGCGGTCGCGATCGAGCCGAAGACCAAGGGCGATCAGGAAAAGATGGGCGTCGCGCTCGCGAAGCTCATGCAGGAAGATCCGACGTTCAAGGTCCACACCGACAAAGAGACCAACCAGACGATCATCCGCGGGATGGGCGAGCTGCACCTGGAGATCATCGTCGATCGTCTCGTGCGCGAGTTCGGCGTCGGGGCGAACGTTGGCAAGCCGCAGGTTGCGTATCGCGAAGCGATCACGCGCGCCGCGGACGCCGACGGCAAGTTCGTGCGCCAGTCGGGTGGCAAGGGCCAGTACGGCCACGTCAAGATGCGCTTCGAGCCGATCACGGACGGCAGCAAGGACTTCGAGTTCGTGAACGACATCGTTGGCGGCTCGATCCCCAGGGAATTCATCAAGCCGGTCGAGCAGGGCATCAAGGAAGCCATGGAGAAGGGCATCCTCGCCGGATACCCGATGACAGGCGTTCGCGCGGTGCTCTATGACGGCTCGTACCACGACGTCGACTCGTCGGAAATGGCGTTCAAGATCGCCGGCTCGCTCGCCTTCCAGGAAGGCGCCAAGAAGGCCGGCCCGATCCTGCTCGAGCCGATGATGGACGTCGAGGCCGTCACCCCCGAGGAGTATTCGGGCGACGTGATGGGCGACCTCAGCCGCCGGCGCGGCAAGATCCAGCAGATGGAAGACCGAGGCGGCGCGAAGGCGATTCGTGCGTTCGTACCGCTCTCGGAGATGTTCGGTTACGCCACGCAGCTCCGCTCGATGACGCAGGGCCGCGCGAGCTACACGATGCAGTTCTCCAGCTACGAGGCCGCGCCGAAGACCGTGGCCGAGGAAGTCATCGCGAAGGTTGCAGGATAGCCGGAGACCCCGGCGCGACTCATACGACTGAGAACGGAATAGAAACCAGGAGGTTCCAGCAATGGCCAAAGAGAAATTCGATCGCAGCAAACCGCACGTGAACATTGGCACGATCGGCCACGTCGACCACGGCAAGACGACCCTCACGGCAGCTATCACCAGGGTTCTCGCGTCGCAGGGCACGGCGAGCTTCGTCGCCTTCGACCAGATCGACAAGGCGCCCGAAGAGCGCGAGCGCGGCATCACGATCGCGACGGCGCACGTCGAGTACGCGACCGCGAATCGTCACTACGCGCACGTCGACTGCCCGGGTCACGCCGACTACATCAAGAACATGATCACCGGTGCGGCGCAGATGGACGGCGCGATTCTCGTCGTCTCGGCCGCTGACGGTCCGATGCCCCAGACGCGCGAGCACATCCTTCTCGCCCGTCAGGTTGGCGTCCCCTACATCGTCGTTGCCCTCAACAAGGTCGACATGGTCGACGATCCCGAGCTTCTCGACCTGGTCGAGCTCGAGGTTCGCGAGCTGCTTTCGAGCTACGACTTCCCCGGCGACGAGATTCCCATCATCCGCATCTCGGCGCTCAAGGCGCTCGAGAGCGGCGACGCGAAGAGCGAGTGGGGCTCGAAGGTCATCGAGCTGATGGCGGCGGTTGACGCCTACGTTCCGATCCCCGAGCGCGCAGTCGACAAGGAATTCCTCATGCCGGTCGAGGACATCTTCTCGATCTCCGGTCGCGGCACCGTCGTGACCGGCCGTGTCGAGCGTGGCATCGTCAAGGTTGGCGATGAGGTCGAGATCATCGGCATCCGTCCGACGACCAAGAAGGTCGTCACCGGCGTCGAGATGTTCAAGAAGCTGCTCGATCAGGGTCAGGCTGGAGACAACGTCGGCCTCCTGCTCCGCGGCGTCGAGCGCAAGGACGTGGAGCGCGGCCAGGTCATCGCCAAGCCGGGCTCGATCACTCCGCACACGAAGTTCAAGGCGGAGGTCTACGTCCTGACGAAGGAAGAAGGCGGCCGCCACACGCCGTTCTTCAACGGATATCGCCCGCAGTTCTACTTCCGCACCACCGACGTCACCGGCATCGCGACGCTCAACGAGGGCACCGAGATGGTCATGCCGGGCGACAACACGTCGCTGACGATCGCGCTCATCGCGCCGATCGCCATGGAGAAGGGTCTCCGCTTCGCGATCCGCGAGGGCGGCCGTACGGTCGGCGCCGGAACGGTCACGGACATCATCGAGTAGTTAGTTTTTCGGAGGCCGGGC
>JAMPYE010000253.1 GCA_023700825.1 Thermoanaerobaculia bacterium
CCTGCCTCGTCGGGCAGGCGCTCTCCCGGCGTGCGGCAGGCCATCGCAGCGACGCACGCACTCGTCGGGAAATGAGACCAACGGACATGCACGCGCTTCACGAATTCCTCGCGGCCGATCACGACCGTCTCGACGCTCTGCTGGTCGCGGCGCTGCGCCCCGGCGGAGAGATCGATTACGAAAGTTACGCCGGGTTCCGGCGAGGGCTGCTCCGGCACATCTCGATCGAAGAGCGCGTGCTCTTTGCCGAACTGAGAGTACGCGACGGCGAGACCGCCCTCTCCCGTCAGCTGCACCGCGACCACGCTGCGCTCTGCGCTCTGCTCGTCCCCCCGCCTGGACCCGTCGAGATCTCGCAGATCGCCGCAATCCTCCGGATTCACAACGAGCTCGAGGAGCGGGCCGGCGGCCTGTACGAGCTCGTCGAATCTCTCACGGCGAGCGAGCGAGACGCCTTGATGACCCGCGTCCACGCGATTCCGGAGGTGAAGGTCGCGCCTCATGTCGATTCGCCACTCGTGCGGAAGAACATCGCCGTGCTGCTGCACGACGCGGAGACCGGACGGAGCCAGTTCCTCGAAGGGCCTCCGTGCTGATCGAGGGTCAGTCGTGGAAACTGCGGCATCGAACGCGGTCAGGCTCGAGCTCCTCCCCACGCGACCGTGGTAGTCTCGGTCAAACCACAATTCGGCGAAACGGAAACTGGTTCGGACGGCTCCCGCACGGCGAGCTCGCCGAAGCGTGAAGCCACGCGCGAACGGAAGGCACACAACATGACGGCTCTACAGGGCAACGACGCGCCCGCGACTCCAGCGCGAGCTGCCGGCGGCTTCGACGCCTGGCTCTCGAAGATGCCACCGGCCTACTTCGCACTCGTGATGGCGACCGGCATTGTCGCGATCGCGTGCCAGCTCGCGAACATTCCGACGCTGCCGCGCTTGCTCGCCGGAATCAACCTCGTCGCCTACGCGGTGCTCTGGCTGTTGACGCTACTTCGCCTCACTCGCCATACCAAGGCGTTGCTCGCCGACTTCTCGAGCCACGCGCGCGGCCCCGGCTTCTTCACGACGGTCGCAGCGACTTCCGTGGTCGGCACCCACCTCGTGATTCTCGACCAGTCTTTCGCCACGGCGCGCCTGCTCTGGGGCGTCGCGTTCGTGCTCTGGCTCCTCCTCACCTACACGGTCTTTACTGCGCTGACGATCAAGGAAGAGAAGCCGTCACTCGGCGATGGACTCAACGGCGGCTGGCTCACCGCCGTCGTCGCCACGCAGTCGCTCGTCGTTCTCGGTTGCGCTTCGAAGATCGAATTCGGCGGGAGCCGTGAAGTCGTTGCTCTCGCGCTCACGTCGCTCTGGCTCGCCGGCGGGATGCTCTACATCTGGATGATCGCGCTGATCTTCTACCGTTACACCTTCCTGAAGTTCTCGCCGTCGGACCTCTCGCCGCCTTACTGGATCAACATGGGCGCGATGGCGATCTCCACGCTGGCGGGCGCGCTCCTCGTGAAGGCGGCGCCGTCCTCGCCCCTTCTCACGTCGCTGCTCCCGTTCCTCAAGGGCTTCACTCTCCTCTACTGGGCGACTGCGAGCTGGTGGATCCCGATGCTGATCGTGCTAGGCGCATGGCGCCACGTCGCGCGCCGCGTGCCGCTCGCCTACGACCCGCTCTACTGGGGGCTCGTCTTCCCGCTGGGCATGTACGCGACGGCGACGTATCGGTTGTCAGAGGTCCTCGACGCGCCGATCCTCATGAACGTCACGACCGCCTTCGTCGCGATGGCGTGCGTCGCCTGGACGTTGACGATGATCGGGATGGTGGGCACCATCGCGCGCGGGATCGCGAAGGCGGGCGCAGGAGCCGACGCCAGCGAGCAGGCGTAGTGTGGCGCAGGCACTCCCTGCCTGCGCGTCGCCCCGCACCGCGGGGCGACCTGTCGACCACGATGGCCAGATCTTCGTAGGGGCGGTGCGGCGCTACGCGCCGCCGCGAAAGCGCTGCTTTCGCACTCCACATAGGCCGCGCTACTCGATGCCTGCTTTGACCTTTGACCTTTGGCCTCTGGCCTGCCTTATCGCCCTCGGCGCTCCATCACGTAGACATAGCGCAGCAGGCCGCAGTTCAGGAGGAACGCGACGATGCTCACGACAGCGCCGGGGACGAGGATCGTGCGATCTCCACCCAACCACGCGTTCATCGTTGCCGTCAGGAGCCAGAGCTGCAGCACGACGACGAGCACGACGAAGCAGAGGATGCCGTAGACGATCGTGGTCTTCTGGTCGCGGGAGATCGGGCGTCTCATACCGTCCTCAACTCCACGCCCGTCGCGAAGACGAGCCCGTTCCTTACTTCGAGGTTGATTTTCGGCAGCGGCCGCTTGGGCGGCCCGGCCGTCGCTCTCCCGGTCGCCACGTCGAAGAAGCCGTTGTGGCATGGGCAGTGGAGCTGGCCGTCACGCGGGTCGGGCATGATCGGGCACGACAGGTGCGTGCAGAGCTGGCTATAGGCGACGAACTCGTTCTCGCCGGTGCGGACGAGCACGCACGGGTCCGCGGCGGTCGGGAAGTGGAAGATCTTCGACTTGCCGACCTCGAGCTCGTTGAGCCCGGCGATCTCACGCGCTTCGACCGTCCGCTCCGAGGCCCCGTCCGCCAGGCTCTTCGCGACGATCCACGACTGCCCCACCCCGAACGCGGCACTCGTCAGCACGAGGAACTTCGTGAAGTCGCGCCGCGCGACGAACTCGTCCTGCGACCGATCGATCGGAAAGTCCTTGCGCCACTGCGGCTGAGCGTCCATCGGCTCGCCGTCGGGCGCGATCGTGTTCTCTTCTTCGCTCGTCCTGCGCATCTCACTCTCCGTCGAGCATGTCTTCGAGCAGGTTGGTCGGCTCGCCACGCCCGACCGCCTCGTCGAACATCGAGTCTGTGACGTCGATCGACAGCTGCGGCGCCTCGCGCGGCACCATCATGTTCACCTTCGTCGTGATCGTCTGCTCGCCGAAGCGGAACTCGCTGAGCGGCTTCGAACGCGGCCGAAGCTTCTCGATCTCGTCGCGCGTGCCGTAGTGGAGCGCCCCCGAGGGACAGACCGAGGCGCACATCGGCTTGAGGCCGACGGAGGAGCGGTCGTAGCAGAGATCGCACTTCATCATCAACTGGAACTCGACCTGCATCTTCGGCACGCCGAAGGGGCAGGCGATCACGCAGTTGTTGCAGGCGATGCAGCGCGGCTTGCGCGCCGTCTGCACGACGCCGTCGTCCGACTTCTTGATCGCGTCGGCCGGGCAGACCTCGGCGCACGTCGGCGAATCGCAGTGCATGCAGATCACGGGGACGGTCTGCACAGAGTGCGGGCGGTCGACGTACTCGAGGTGAATCATCGAGATTCCCTTGTGCGTGTCGCACTCGCTGCAGGCCTGCACGCACGACTGGCAGCCGATGCAGCGGTTCGGGTCGACGAACATCTCCATCGATTCGGGGACGGGCATCAGAGCTCCCTCCCTTCGTCGGGCGTCGCCTTCCGGATGCGCGCGGCGCAGACCTTGTACTCGGGGATCTTCGAGATCGGATCCTGCGCCGAGATCGTCAGCTGGTTCGCCGACTTTCGGCCCGGCCAGTGGTACGGGATGAAGATCGTGTCGGGACGGATCGTGGTGACGACCATCGCCTTGAGGGTGATCGTGCCGCGCCGCGACTCGGCGGTGATCAGCTCACCGTCGCGGATCCCGAGCTTCTCCGCGAGACGCGGATGCAGCTCGATCACCGGCTCGGGATACTGGTCGACGAGAGGGCCGATGCGGCGCGTCTGCGTGCCGGAGAGGAACTGGCTCACCACGCGCCCGGTCGTGAGCATCAGCGGGTAGTCGGCGTCGACGTCTTCCGCGGGAGGCGTGTACGGCGCGACGACGAAGCGCGCTCTTCCGTCGGGGAAGTAGAACGGTCCCGCGCCCTTCGCGATCGGGTTCCACGAGCCCGGCTCGAAGAGACGCAGAGTGCCGGGGTGGTCGTCCGACGGGCAGGGCCAGAAGACGCCGCTCTGCGCCTCGATCTTCTCGTAGGTGATCCCCGAGTAGTCGGCGACTCCGCCCTTCGACGCGATGCGCAGCTCGTTGAAGATCTCGCGCGGCTCCTTGAAGGTGAAGCCTTTTTCGCGGCCTAACACCTTCGCGATGTCCTGAATGATCTTCCAGTCCTGTCGCGCGTCGCCCGGCGAGTCGACCGCCTTGTTGATCTTGATGACGCGCCCTTCGATCTGCGTCACGACCCCTTCGTCCTCCTCGTGGAGCGACCCGGGCAGCACGATGTCGGCGTGCTGCGCCGTCTCGTTGAGGAAGAAGTCGATCGCGACGTAAAACTCGAGTTTCTCGAGCGCCCGCGTGACGAACGCGTTGTCGGGAAGCGAGACCTTCGGGTTGAAGCAGATGCTGATGAGCCCCTTGATCTCCCCCTGGTCGATCTTGCGGAACATCTCGTAGACGTCGACGCCGGGGCCGGGGATCTCGTCGACGTTCACGCCCCAGACCCCGGCGATGTAGGCGCGGTGCTCGGGATTGAAGATGTCGCGCGCGCCGGGAAGCTGGTCGCACTTCTGCCCGTGCTCGCGCCCTCCCTGCCCGTTCGCCTGTCCGGTGATCGTCGCATAGCCGCAGTTCTCGCGGCCGATGCGGCCCGACGCGAGGACGATGTTGATCGCGCCGAGCACGTTCTGGACGCCGTGCGAGTGGTGCTCGATTCCGCGCGCGTGCATGAGGAACGACGTCTTCGCCTCGCCCCACCACTCGGCCGCCTTGCGGATCCCCTTCTCCGCGATGCCGGTGACCTCCGCGGTGTGCTTCGGCGTCCACTGCTTCACGTGCTCGGCGAGCGCGTCGAAGCCGACGGTGTGGTTGTCGATGAAGCCGTGATCGAGCCAGTCGTTCTCGATCATCAGATGCAGGATGCCGTTGAAGAGCGCGATGTCGCGCCCCGGCTTGACCGGAAGATAGAGGTCAGCAGTTCGCGCGATCGGCGTGATGCGCGGGTCGACGACGATGATCTTCGCGCCGTGCTCGCGCGCCTGCCAGACGTAGTTCGTCGTGATCGGCGCGCACTCGGCGACGTTCGCCCCGGCAATCCAGACCACCTCGGCGCCGAGGATGTCGTCCCACGGGTTCGCGGCGCGGTCGATGCCGAACGCCTTCTTGTTACCGGCGCCGGCGCTGACCATGCAGAGGCGGCCGTTGTAGTCGATGTAGGGAGTCTTCAGGCCGAGGCGGGCGAACTTGCCCATCAGGTACGCCTTCTCGGTCGTCATGCTCGCGCCGCTGATGACGCCCATCGCGGAATTGCCGTGCGCGCCCTGGATGCGCTGGATCTCGCTGCCGACGCGGCGGATCGCGGCGTCGTAGTCCATCGGCCTGAAGCCGCCGGGCGCGTTCGTGTCGCGCTCGAGCGCGGTGACGAGCCGGTCTTCGTGCGAGCCCTGGAGGTATCGCTTCACTCCCTTCGGGCAGAGCATCCCCTTGTTGAACGGAAAGTCGTACCACGGCTCGAAACCGATCACCGCGTTGTCGCGAACCTTGAGCTGGATGCCGCACTGCTGGCCGCAGAAGCAGCAATGCGTCTTGACGAGCTTGTCGGGCTCGACGCCGGTGGAGAGGCTCTCGCCCGACATCCGGCCGAGGTGCGGACCGAAGTTGTCGAGGAGCTGCTCTTTGGAAGCGGGAAGTGTCGCCATGTCGTCGGTCTCTTTCGTGCGTTCGTGCCGCGTTCGTACCGCGTTAGGCCGCGTCGTGCCGTGGCCGAGAACCCTCGCGGTCAGACGCGGGGGATGTCGATCGGGCTCATCTCGCCGGCCCAGAGTTTTCCCTGCGCGAGCGCGACGACCTTGCGTCGGCACGCGGGACAGATTCGCTGGTAGTGATCGGTCTTCGACGCCTTCATCTCGTACGTGTAGCCGAGCTCGCGCTCGACCGCGATGAGGTCGTCGATATGAAGCTGCGACGCGTACTCTTCACTGCAGCGCGCACACTTCGCCATCCCGTCGCTCTGGCCGACGTCCTTGTAGAAGCTGACGCCGAGCTGCGCGGGACGCTGGAAGATATGGAAGAACTTCCCGAAAGGAAGCCAAAGGAGCGTGAAGATCACGGTGATCGCGTGAAGAATCGCGAGGAAGTCGTACGCGTAGCCCTTCATCCACGTGTAACTCGCCGTGAGCATCAGCCCGGTCATGCTGATCGCGAAGAGCAGGATGAGCGGGAGGAAGTCTTCGCCGAACTGCTGCAGCGCCGCGGCGCTGTGGTCGCGCACGCGGCGGCGCAGCGCGACGGCGACGCCGATGATCACGAGAAACGAGGCCCAGACGAGGCCGTGGAACGTGAGGAACCCTACGAGCGACTCGGTCGGGAACGCGCCCACCTTGAAGCCGAAGAACATCACCTCGTACCAGGTCGGGTCCGACGCCATGCTCTCGAAGTGAATCCAGCCGAAGACGAGCGGAATCGTGATCGCGAAGCCGAGGATGCAGCCCCACATGATGAAGAAA
>JAMPYE010000254.1 GCA_023700825.1 Thermoanaerobaculia bacterium
ATCGTCGCGGCGTCGAGCCCGCCGGCGTCGGGGAAGACGGCGAGCGGGTTGCCGCCGAACGGCCGCGTCGTGAAGACGTCGAGCAGGTGGTAGCGCAGCGCCATGGAGTTTCCCTCCCGATCCGATCTAGGTGCCAGCCGATTCGCGCCCGATCTAGGTGCCTGGCCTCGGCCCCCGATAGCGGTCGCTCGGCCCCACGCCTTACCAGCGCGGCGGGGCGTGCCAGCCACGGAAAGTCTCGGCCTGCGTGGCATAACCGGTCGCCGACGCCGGTTGGGAGACGACGCGAAGATTGGTGAGCGATCGCAAGAGGTCGAGCAGCTGCGCGTGCGGCAGAGCCTGAAGGGGTGATTTCTCGAGTTCCGGCGTAGGCCAGACGCGGATCGTGCCGTCGTTGCCCGCGGAGACGATCCAGCGGCCGTCGGAGGTCGTCGTCACTTCCCAGACCATTCCGGCCGAGTGCCCGAAGAGGAGATGAGGCTCGCCGCCACTCGACTTGCACACTTTGAGGACCCCTTGGACGTCACCGCTCATGACCATCTCGCCCTTGGGATCGACGCCCAGGGAGAGAACCGATCGACCGAGGCCTGGCAGAGCGAGGGAGGCACCGTTCGACAGGTCGTCGAAGCGCGCGATTTCGCTGGAGAGCGTGCTGAAGTCGGCCGACGTGCTCAGCATGCGGCGGCCGTCCCGGCTGATCGCCGCGATCCAGCCGCTCTGCGCTCCTCCTTCGCGCAAGGTCTCGAACGTTCCCGCGTCGACGTCCCAGAGTCGAACCCCGGTTCGGCTCGCGGCCAGCAGGCGACCGTCCGGCAGGAACGCCAGGGTCAGAACCCAAGCTCCGTCGCCCGGATCCAGAACCCGCGACACTCCACTCTCGAGGTTCCAGACTCGAATGACGCCGTCCCGCGGATCGTACTGTCCGCCGCCTGCCGCCGCCATGCGACCGTCCTGGCTCAGTGCCAAAGCCCAGACCTGGGAGACGAGCCCCTTCAGCGAGCGGCTCTCGCCGGCTCGCGTCGGGCGAAGGGTGACTTCTCCGCCGTCGTGACCGGTCAACAGCAGGTCTCCGTCGGGGCTGACCGCCATCCGAATGGCACCGACGTTCCACTTCCGGTCCAAGCCGCCGGCTCGCAACGGCCACGCTCGGATCTCGCCGCTGAAATAGTCGGAGCCTGCGACCCACGATCCGTCGGGAGCGACCACCAGACCCGAGATCTTGGGCGAGCCCGGCTCGCCGAGAACGAACGGGTACGGACCCTCGACCGGCCACACCGCGACCCCCGTGTAGTCCGAGGTGGCGATCCAGCTTCCGTCGGGGCTGAAGGACACCTGGTTCGCCTGGATCACGTCGCCTCTCCGCAGAACGAGCGGCTGAGCGTGGCGCGGTCCGTCGAGGCGCCAGAGACGTACCGCGCCGTCGAATCCAGCCACGGCGAGACGGCTTCCCTGCCGGTCGAAGCTCAAGCCGTTGCAAGGGGCCTGCGTGTCCCACGCCATCTCGGGCCCGGCATCGCCCCCGGCAACTCGCCAGATCCTGACGGCGCCCACCTTGTCGCAGCTCGCGACCCG
Source organism: Thermoanaerobaculia bacterium (assembly GCA_023700825.1). Lineage (GTDB taxonomy): Bacteria > Acidobacteriota > Thermoanaerobaculia > Gp7-AA8 > Gp7-AA8 > JACPDH01. The sequence continues at coordinate 1,573 of JAMPYE010000254.1, forward strand.
TTCCCCGTCGGGGTGGAATCTCACGAAACTGATCGGCGCCCCGTGGTCACCGAGGGTCTGGCGCGCGGACCGATCCTCTCGAAATCGACGGAGACGCAGCAGTGCGCCCTCGCCGCTCGCGAGCAGCGTCCCATCCGGACTCACGTCGGCGCTCGCCACCGGCACTCGCGCGAGGACGGTCGACGGACCCTCCGACAGCGACCGGCTCCGGACCACCATCTCGTTCGGGTCGCCGCCCACTTCGGGCGCAGCGGTGACGAGCTCGGTGCCGTGCCCTCGCAACCAGAAATCGTTGGGCGCGGAGAGTTCGATCTGACGCTCCGTGCGACCGTCGGCGATCGCCCAGATGCGGAGCGAGCCGTCGTCCGACGCCGAGATCAGCCGCTTGGAGTCGGGCGTGAAGCGCACGCTGCGGACGAGCCCACGATGGCCGGTCAGCCAGCGCGGATCGCCTCCCTCGCGTGACCAGAGCTCGATCCTGCCGTCGATGAGGCCCGCAGCGAGCCACTGCCCGTCGGGGCTGAATTCCAGCACCCAGGGCCGATCGGCGCCCGGCAGCGCGAAAGCGGTTGGCCCCCGCCAGAGAGACTCCAGCGCGAACAGTCTCGCCGGCGCCTCGTCGGCGAGCTCGAGGCTCGCCAAGGCGTAGGTGATCGCGGCGGTAGGGTTCGAGTCCTGCTCGAGACGGCCGAGCGCGAGGAGCTTGCTGGCCTCGGCGCGACGCGCCTGTTCCTCCGCTCGCGAGCGCGCCGCCGCCTCCTGCCGGCGAGCCGCCTCGCTCGCTCGCCACGAGACTCCCAGTGCGATCGCGATCGCCGTCAGGCTCGCGATCGCGACGGCCGCAGCCCACAGGCGCCGCCGGCGCCGCCGTCCAGCCAAGCCCTGAGATGCCCGGGCGAACGCCAGCTCGGTGTCGGTCAGGCGTCCCGGGTAGCGCTCTCGCCAGAGCTGAAGCTCGCGATACGACGCGCCGGTCCACAGCAGGTCCTCGGCGCGCCCCTTCTCGTCCCACAGCTTGGCGGCCTGACGCACCTGGTCGCGCATCTGTGCGGCGCCCGCGTCCTGGGTCTGCCAGTGAACCAGGCGCGGCCAAGCCGCGAGCAGCGATTCGTGAACGATCTGGAGACGCTGTGCCTTCTCACCGAGTCTCGCATCGAGACCCGACTCGTAGGACACGAGCAGCCGCGCGTCGACGAGCGCGCCGAGCACCGTCGCGGCGCGCTCTCGATCGGACTCGTCGAAGACCGAGAGGAGCTCGTCGCGCCCGCGCTCGGCGCGCGTTCCCTGGGCGGTGATCAGATTGCGGAACAGCTCGCGGACCAACGGCTGTGAATCGGGCCCGATGCGGTAGAGCGTGGCCTCGGCATGGCCTGCGAGCGCTCCCGCCACGCCCCCGATCTCCTCGTAGACAGCCCGCGTCAGCAGGCCCTCGTCTCGGTCTCGCCGCGCCCAGAGATTGGCGGCGGCGAACGCGAGCAAGGGCAGAGCGCTCTGCTCGTCGGCGACCTCGGCGAGCATCTCGTCGACGAGCGATTCGTCCTCGAAGCGATAGCCGCACTTGAGCGCCGGCCGAATCAGCGCCCGGCGCAGTGCGGTTCCCGCCGGGGCACCGAGCGGTGTGAGCTCGGAGAACAGCGGCGCCAAGGATTCGTGCTCGTGACAGGCCAGCAGGAAGTCGTCTCGCAGGCCGAGCACGACGTGAACGTCCGCCTCCAGCGGGAGTCGCCCCAGGATCTCCGCGAACGCCGACTGCACGTCGTCCGAGCACAGCGTGAAGAGCTCCTCGAACTGATCGACGACGAGGAGCGCCCGCTCCGATTGCGCGCGCCATCGCGCGAAGCAAGCGACCGCGACGTCGGGCTGGTCGAATCCCGGCAGGCTCGCCGCCAAGGTGCGGCCGTCGGCGTGGGCGCGCGCCACGGCCTGGGAGAGAGCGACGAGCGGATCGCTGCCGGGAGTCACGATCATCGACGCCCAGCCCTCGGGCCGCAACGCCAACACGCCGGCGCGCAGGAACGAGCTCTTGCCCGCACCGGAGGGCCCGACGACCGCCAGCAGCCGGGGCGGACGGGCGAGCTTCTTCCAGAGCGCCTCCACTTCGGCCTCGCGGCCGAAGAAGTACTCGACGTCCGCCTCGGTGAATGCGGTGAGGCCGGGATACGGCGCGACGTCGGAGGCGATCAGCGCGCCCGCCGTATGGCGGTCGAGCGCGCGAGCCAGCTCTCGCACCGAGCCGAAGCGCTGGCCGGGATCTTTCGACACCGCACGGCGGAGTACGTTCGCCCAGGGTGAGTCGGCGATCTCGGGCGGGTCGCGCTGGACGCCGTCCAGAAAGCTGCGGCGAGTCGTCCGGGACTCGCTTCGCCCACGGGGATGGATCATCTCCGCCAGAACGATCCCCGCGGCGAAGACGTCGCTGCGGGCGTCCACCCGGCCCCCCCGCAGCTGTTCCGGCGGCATGTAGGCCGGTGTCCCGGCAATCGTTCCGTCGGGCTGATCGACAGCTCGCTTCGCCAAGCCGAGGTCCATGACGACCACGCGCCCGGAGCGAGTGACCATGATGTTCTCGGGCTTGATGTCCCGGTGCACGAGACCGGCGTCGTGGATCGCTTCGAGACCCGCCAACAGCTGCGATGCCAGGTCCGCCGCCGCCGTGAGCTCCAACGGCGCGCGTTCGCCGAGCAGCGCGGCCAGAGTGACGCCGTCGACGTATTCCATCGACACCAACTCGCGCCCCTCGACCTCGACGAGGTCGTAGAGTCGACAGACGTTCGGCGAAATGACCGATCGCGCCGCCCGAACCTCGTCGCGCATGATCTCGGTGTTCCGGGAGCTGTCGCGACGGTCGGCGAGCAAGGCCTTGAGCGCGACGTCGACGCGCAGCTTGAGATCCACCGCGCGCCAGACCTCGCCCTGTCCGCCGCGGCCGAGGAGCTCGCGAATGCGATAGCGCCTCCCCAGGATCTCCCCGGGCGAGATCCTGGAGAACGCGGAACTCCTCCGAGCGGCGCCCAGGGTCTCGGTGACGGCCCGGCCGAAGTCGACCCCGAGCCGCTCTGCCGCGCTACGGAGGACAGGCTCCGAACCGGAATCGGCGACCGCGCTCGCGAGCGCTTCGAACCGGGTGATCCGCGCTTGAAGCGCCCCGATCAGCTCCGGGCAGTCGTGACAAAGCGCGGCCGGATCCGGAGGATCCCGCCCGGCGAGGCGGTGATCCACGTATCGAGCGAGCAGCTCATCGATACGCTGCGCCGGATCCATCGTGGCCTCCGAGTCTTTTCTTGGTTGTCACAGTAACACGCGCACGCGTCACGACTTGTCGCGGAGCTCGACCGGTCGCACCGGGAGCCATGGCCGCGTGAGGTTTCGCTGCTCGCGTTCGCCGACTCCTGCGCCCGGTTCAGAAGCCGCTCTCCGGTGGGCGCCAAAGCGAAGCAACGGCGAGGACGCTTTCTGCGGGGTGCTACCATTCTCGTCTGCCCGAGTCCGCTTGGTGAAGGGGGGAGTTCATGTCACCTTGCCGCGTGCTCGCACTGACGCTTCCGCTCGCTCTCTGTTCCGGCGCCGCTCGAGCCCGGGACGACTCGCCGGCGGAGCCCGCGAACGCGCGGGGAACGGAGAGCGCCGAAACGGCGCCCTCGGAAACCTTCTCGAGTTCCATCGAAGTCACGACCACCCGTCTCGAGGGCTCGGTGCTCGAAGCCCCGGTTGCCGTTGCGGTGATTCCGGCCCAGCAGATCGAGACCTCTCCGGCCAAGAACATGGCGGAGCTCTTGCGCGGCGTTCCGGGCCTCAACGTCGTCCAGCTCTCGGCGCGCGACGTCGAGGTGCGCTCCCGCGGACCCGTCGGCGTCGCCGAGAAATCGGAGCTGGTACTGCTCGACGGCCGTTCGGTCTACGTCGACTACTACGGCTACGTGGCCTGGGACACCCTGCCCGTCGATTTCGACGAGATCGAACGGATCGAGGTCCAGCAGGGCCCCGGTTCGGCGCTCTGGGGAGCCAACGCCATGTCGGGCGTGATCAATCTGATCACCAAGAGCCCGCGCCAGATGACGGGCGGCCTGGCGACTCTCGCGGCAGGAGAGCAGGGCTACCGCGCCGCGTCGGTGCGCTGGTCCGCGGCGGTCGGGCCGTGGAGCTACAAACTCTCGACCAGTCTCCTGGAACAGGACGCCTGGCCGCGAACCGACACGCTGCCGAGCGGGGATGCGATCCCGGCCGGCTACTCGTTCGAGAACGCGGGCACGGATCAGACCAAGGCGAACGTCCGCGTCGACTACGAGCGCGAGGCCGGGAGACTCTGGTCGGCCAGGGCGGGCGTCGGGAGCACCAGCGGCATCTTCCACTCGAGTGTCGGCCCGTATCTGATCGAGGAGGGCTCGAACGTCTCGTACTTGGAGGGCGTCTACACCAGCGGCACGCTCGACGGGCGAGTCTTCTGGAACCGGCTGCGCGCCGACGCGCCCGCGCTCCTGTCCGGGCTGCCGGCCCGTTTCGAGACGGACACCTACGTCGGCGAGCTCACGCGGCGATTCGCGATCGGCAGCAAGCAGGTGGTGGTCGCGGGAGGAGAGGCGCGCCTGTACCGATTCGACCTCTCGATCGCGCCGCTCGGGGACTCGCGGAACGTCGGCGGGATCTTCGCCGCAGATCAGATCCGGCTGCGTCCGACGCTCGAACTCTACCTGGGAGGACGGCTGGACGCGTTCGACACCATCGGCACCGTGCTCTCGCCGAGGTTGAGCCTGGTCTGGCAACCGGTCGCCAGCCAGTCCCTGCGGATCTCCTTCAATCGTTCCTACCGCGCGCCGGCGCTCCTCGACAACTATCTCCAAGTCACGACCCCCGGAGCGCTCGATCTCGGACCACAGCTGCCGCCGTTCGTCTTCTACTTCGACGGCGTCGGCAACCCCGATCTAGAGGAGGAGCGA
>JAMPYE010000255.1 GCA_023700825.1 Thermoanaerobaculia bacterium
GACGCGCCGATTCTCTACGACTCGAAGGACCTCACCACGCACGGCGTGATCGTCGGCATGACCGGCAGCGGAAAGACGGGGCTCGGGCTCTGTCTTCTCGAAGAGGCGCTCATCGACAACATCCCCGTGATCGCCGTCGATCCGAAGGGCGATCTCGGCAATCTGCTGCTCACGTTCCCGGAGTTGCGGCCACAGGACTTCCGCCCGTGGATCAACGAGCAGGATGCCGCGACGCGCGGGGTGAGCGCCGACGAATATGCGAAGCAGCAGGCCGATCTGTGGAAGAAGGGGCTCGCCGAATGGGGACAGGGCCCCGAGCGGATCGCGAAGCTCCGCGAAGCGGTGAGCTTCGGCATCTACACCCCGGGCTCGACTGCAGGGCGGCCGCTGAGCGTGCTGCGCTCGCTGACGCCACCGCCGCCGGAGCTGCGCGACGACGCCGACGTCTGGCGCGAGACGGTGCAGAGCACGACCACGGGGCTGCTCGCACTGCTCGGCATCGAGGGTGATCCGCTCTCGAGCCGCGACCACATTCTCGTCGCGAACATCCTCGAGAACGTCTGGAGGCGCGGCGAGAGCCTCGACCTCGCGGGCCTTATCCACGCGATCCAGGCCCCGCCGTTCGATCGCCTCGGCGTGCTCGACCTCGAGTCGTTCTATCCGTCGAAGGAGCGCTTCGCGCTCGCGATGCGGGTGAACAACCTGCTCGCGTCGTCGGGCTTCGCCGCCTGGATGGAAGGCGATCCCCTCGATGCGGGAGCGCTTCTCTACGGTCCTGGGGGCAGGCCGCGCGCGTCGATCCTCAACATCTCGCACCTCGGCGACCAGGAACGGATGTTCTTCCTCACGATGCTGCTCAACCGGGTGATCGCCTGGATGCGGACGCAGCCCGGGACGACGAGCCTTCGCGCGATCCTCTACATCGACGAGATCTTCGGCTTCTTCCCGCCGGTGGCGAACCCGCCGTCGAAGGCTCCGCTCATGCTGCTGCTCAAGCAGGCGCGCGCGTTCGGGCTCGGCGTCGTCCTGGCGACGCAGAACCCGGTCGACCTCGACTACAAGGGGCTCTCGAACTGCGGCACCTGGTTCATCGGCCGCCTGCAAACCGAGCGCGACAAGGAGCGGCTGCTCGACGGGCTCGAAGGCGCCGCGTTAGGCGGGAAGTTCGACCGGTCGTCGCTCGCGCAGACGCTCGCGGGAGTCGCGAAGCGGGTCTTCCTGCTGCACAACGTCCACGAAAGCGAGCCGGTGGTCTTCGAGACGCGATGGGCGATGTCGTACCTGTCGGGCCCGATGAGCCGGGATCAGATCCGGAAGCTCGCGTCTCCGGCGGCGGCAGCACAGGGGGCGGCGGCTCCCGTGCCCGCCACCGTGACGCTTCCTCCGCTCGGCGCGGTCGCTGCGCCGGCTGCGTCGGGTCCCTCGACGGCCCCCCCGATCATCCCTCCCGAGATCGAGCGCTGGTATCTGCGCCCGTCGGGCACGGGAACGGAAGTCACCTACGAGCCCGCGGTGCTCGGCGTCGCCGACATTCGCTACGCGAGCGCGAAACACTCGGTCGATCACGCCGAGCGCGTCGCGCTCGTCGCGGAGATCGGCGACGGCCCGGGCGGCGTCGAGTGGGAGACCGCGGGAACGGTCGACCTGGAGCGCGCGAAGCTCGACACGGCGCCGGTCACCGGAGCGACGTTCGGCGAGCTCGCCGCGAGCGGGCGCGACCCGAAGAGCCTCGAGCGCTGGAAGAAGTCGCTGCTCATGTCGCTTCGGCAGGATCGCGCCTTGACGCTATTCCAGAGCGCCACGTTCAAGGAGACGAGCAAGCCGGGCGAGACCGAGATCGCCTTTCGTGGCCGGCTCGCACAGCTCGCGCGCGAGAAGCGGGACCTCGAGGCCGCGAAGCTCCGCAAGAAGTACGAGCCGAAGTTCACGACGCTCGAGAACCGGATTCGCGCGGCGCAGCAGGCTGTCCGCCGCGAGCTCGACCAGGCGAAGTCACGCAAGCTCGACGCGACGGTCTCGGTCGGCACCGCGATCCTCGGGTCGCTCTTCGGAAGGAAGAAGCTCTCGATGTCGACCGCGTCGCGCGTCGGCTCTGCCGTCGGCAAGATGTCGCGCGCGTCCGACCAGGGAGGCGACGTCGATCGCGCGCAGGAGACGTTCGAGGCGCTGCAGCAGCAGCTCGACGCGCTTCACCTGCAGATGGACGAGGAGATCACCGCGCTTTCCTCGGTATTCGACCCCGCGTCGGAGCCGCTCGACGAGGTGCAGATCAAGCCCAAGGCGACCGACATCGAGCTCAAGCTCTTCGGCATCGTTTTCCGGCCGATGCGCAAGCAGCCCGGGGGAGGCATGACCCAGGACTGGTGATGTGGGCTGCGGAAGCGCAGCGTTTTCCGTTCCTCGTTGGAGCTTCGCCGTACGCCGCGCAGCACACCGGTCTGTGCTGCTACTATCGGCTTTCTCGATACTGAACCATGACCGCTCATCACTGGCTCCAGCTTCTCGGCTACGGCGCATCCGTGCTCATCGCGATCTCGCTGATGCAGCGGTCGGTGCTGCGCCTGCGCCTGATCAACCTCGCCGGCGCCGCGACCTTCGCGATCTACGGTTTCCTCATCGGCGCGTTCCCGGTCGGCATCCTCAACACGATGACCGCGTCGATCAACATCTACCAGTTGATCCGGCTCCGGCGAAGGAAGGAGATCTTCCGGATTCTCGAGGTCAAGCCCGACTCGACCTACCTGAGCCACTTCCTCGAGTTCGAGCGCAAGGACATCGGACGCTTCATTCCGGAGTTCCGCTTCCAGCGCGACGCGACCAACATCGTGATCTTCGTGTTGCGCGATCTCATGCCCGCGGGCCTGCTCCTTGGAGAGCTCAAAGGGGAAAAGCTCTTCGTGCATCTCGACTACGCCGTCGCGCAATACCGCGACCTGAAGATCGGGAACTTCCTGTTCGTCGAACAGGCCGAGTTCTTCCGCGCGCGCGGAGTGAAGGAGTTCATCAGCCCCGCCGGAGTCGACGAGCATCCGAAATACCTCGAACGGATCGGTTTTCGGCCGGTGGGCGATGGAGAGAACTACAGGCTGGAGCTGTAAATCCCATGCGCGTTCGCAACGTTCATCGCCGTGACTTCTCCGCGGCGCCCGAGTCTCTCGGTCTGCTTCTCGACACGCTATCGTCGGCGGAGGATCGAATCTGGCCGTTGGAGAACTGGCCGAGGATGCGCCTCGACAGGCAACTCGGGGTAGGCGCCGCGGGAGGCCACGGCCCGATCCGGTACGTGGTCGAGGCGTACGAGCCGGGAGTCTCGATTATCTTTCGTTTCACCGGTCCGGAGGGATTCAACGGCACGCACACGTTCGCTGTCGAACCGCGTGCCGAAGGCGCGAGCCTCTCGCACGTCCTGACGATGGACACGTCGGGGAAGGCGTCGCTCTCGTGGGCGCTGATCTACAGGCCGCTGCACGACGCGCTCGTCGAGGAGGCATTCGACCGTGCGGCCGCGGCCGTCGGAGAGCCGCTCGCCGCGCCTCCCTGGTCGCTCTGGGTGCGGATGCTCCGGGCGATCGTGAGGCGGCCGCGCGCGCGGATCATGACGAAACCGGTGTCGCTCCAATGAATGCCGTGGAGGCACGAGCGAAGCTCGTGGAGATTCTGCAGTTCGCCTTCTCGGGCGAGCTCGCCGCGGGGCTCGCGTATCGCGGGCACTGGAGCTCGGTGTCCGATCCGGCCGAGCGCGAGCGCATCAGGACGATCGAAGACGAAGAGTGGCATCATCGCAAGCTAGTCGGCGCGATGCTGAAGGAGCTCGGCTCGGGGCCCGATCCGCGACGGGAGCGCCGGGCGACGATCATCGGGCGCACGTTAGGCGTGCTCTGCTACGTCGCGACCTGGTTTCCGCCGATGTACGGGGCGGGGAAGCTCGAGAGCCGGAACATCCGCGAGTACGAAGCGGCCGCGCGCTTCGCGCGGGATTCGGGAAACGAGCAGTATGTCGATTGCCTGCTGACCATGGCGGAGGTCGAGTGGGAGCACGAGGCGTACTTCCGCGCGCGAGTGACGAGTCACTGGTTGAGCCGCGTGGTCAGGGTCTGGCCAGCGCCGCCGCCTCGCGACGAGATACGACGTGGATTCGCCGCGAGTTGATCCGATCGACCTCGTGCGCGTCCTCCGGAGCTTCGATTTGGTTGAAGGAGTCGCGATTGATCCAGCATTGGCGTAATGCGAGGGGCGAGAGAGCCCGGAGAGCCTCGCAGATCGCGCTGCTCTGCGTGGCAGTCGGCGCGTGGTCCGCAGCCGCGGCCGTGCCGCCCAGCGACGGCTGTTCGCTCGTCGCACTGCCGCTCGCGCCCCGCGACGACACCCGCGAGTGGTACGTGTCGAAGGCCGCGAGCTTTACGCTGGAGCATTGGAACTACGGCGCTCGCCCCGATCCCGACCGGTTCACCGAAGGTCCCGTGAGAGTGGTGCGCTCCGATGGGACGAGTTGCGACATCGATGCCGGAAGCTACACCTCCGACCTTTGGGTGAGCCGGGACGAGACGACGATCGCCCTCGTTTCGTTCAGCGGCTCGTCGGGCTGGCTCGAGCTCTACGACACGCGCAGCTGCACGCTGCGCGAGCGCCTCGACGTGTCGGGCCCGCGCATCGAGGTCGCGGGCGACACGATCCGCTTCCTCGGGAGCTGCGAGTACGGCGAGCCCGGCCGCGCGAACTGCCTCCCTGCGTCGGTGTGGCGCCTCGACGCCAGCTGCTGCCCGCAGCGACTCGAGGCCGAGTCGGCCGAGCTCACGCGCGAGAGGTTCGGCGTCGTGTTCGAACGGCCGAGCGAAATCGAGAATCCCGGCGGTGCGGACGCGCGCGTGATCGGCCCGGCCAGGTGGTGATTCGTGTTCCGCGCGATGTCGCGCGCGGAGCGGCTCACACGCTGGTACGATCTCGCCATGAAGACGATCTCCGATCCGTTCATGCGCGCTGCGATCGAAGAGGCCGAAGCCGGGCTCCGCGAGGGAGGGATCCCGATCGGCTCGGTGCTGGTGCACGACGGGAAGATCGTCGGGCGCGGGCACAACCGTCGCATCCAGCGAGGCAGCGCCGTGCTGCACGGCGAGATGGACGCGCTCGAGAATGCGGGACGGCTCGCGGCGAGCGTCTACCGCGAGTGCGTCATCTACACGACGCTCTCGCCCTGCTCGATGTGCAGCGGCGCGATCCTCCTCTACGGCATCCCACGCGTGATCGTCGGGGAGAACCGCACGTTCATGGGCGAGGAAGAGCTGCTCCGCGCCCGAGGGGTTGCGGTCGACGTCCTGCAGAACGAGGAGTGCATCCGCCTCATGACCGACTTCATCGCGAAGAATCCTGCGCTCTGGAACGAAGACATCGGAGTGTAAGGCGGCGGACCGCGAGGTGCCGCGGGCACGCGTCGCTCAGCGTCGTGTCACGGGCGAAGACGCTTGTCGCGGAAGAATCTCCAGATCTCTTCGTTCGCGTCGATCACGGTCGTCGCGGGGCCGGTGACTCGCTCGCGTGACGTGGTCGCGGCGCCCGGCCAGACGTGCCCCGGACCGGTGAGCTTCCAGTGGACGAGCTCGGCGCTCGAGGAGCAGGGAGCGAACGCGATCCTCTCCGCCGAGTGCGAACCCGCGGAGCGCGTTTCGATGACGCTTCCGGTCGGCCGGCAGCCGTTCGCGCGCCGCCAGCGTTCGAGGCTCGCGGCAACGGGCGGATGCTCGACGCGGTGGTCGGTGCCCGGGAACGGGGGGCCGAGACCTCCGATGTACAGCGCACGCGGGTCGTCGACGCTGTGGATGTGCAGGACGGGGACGGCGGCTCTAGGCTCCCGCCCGACGAGCACCATCGCCCCGCCGACCGGGGCGATCGCCGCGACGAGATCGGGACGCTCCGCGGCGAGCCGATGCGACATCATCGCGCCATTGGAGAATCCGGTCGCGTAGACGCGGGCGCGGTCGACGGAGGTTCGGCGCGCGAGATCGTCGAGCAGCGCCTCGATGAAGCCGACGTCGTCGACGGAGCTCTCGGCGGCGGATCCGCAGCAGCTCCCGGCATTCCAGGTGAGGAGCCGGTTGCGAAGGCGCCCCGTTCCGTTCGGATAGACGACGATGAATCGCTCCCGCGCGCCGAGCTCGTGCAGTCGTGTCGACTCCTGCTGCTGCGCGGCCCAGCCGCCTCCGCCGTGAAAGCTGAGGACGACCGGCAGGGGGCTTCGTGTCGCCCCGCCCTTCGGAATGTGAACGATGTAGTTTCGCTCACGACCGTCGTGCTTCAGCCGGATCGTGTGTTCGCCGGGCGTGAGAGGCGAGGAGACGGCGTGGAGCGACGCCGGGAGCAGCAGCACGACCGCGAGCGAGAGCAGATTCCGGAACGATGGCATCGAATCCCCTTCACCGATTCTGACGGTCGGCCGGGGCGAATCGTTGACCGGTCCGGCGCAGCCCGCACGATATGTCGTCCTGAGGAGCGATCCCGCGAAGCGGGGA
>JAMPYE010000256.1 GCA_023700825.1 Thermoanaerobaculia bacterium
CCCGACGCACGAAACTCGCACCGGCCGGCGGTTCTTCAATCCTCGTTCTTCATTCGACATTCTCCGTTGTGTCTCTGTGGGTGGGCCGAAAGCTGTGTCCTGTCGCGCCGGCCGATCAGCTTTGCCTCTTGACATGGAAAAAGGCCCGGACATCGCAACCGCCGCGATGGCCCGGGCCTCTTCCGGGAATCTTCGAATGCGCTAGAACGAGGAGGTGTCGCTGCCAGGCGCCGACTCGGGCGCTGGCTCGGGCGCCGGAACGGGCTCCGGTGCGGGAATGAACGACAACTGCTCGACCGGAGCAGGCGCCGGGACCGGCATCGCGACGACCTTGCGCGGAGCGGTCTTCTTCTTTTTCGGCGCCGCTTTCTTCACGGGCACCATCGCCTTAGGGGCGGCCTTCCTGACGACCTTCTTCGCCGCGGCCTTTTTTTCGACCTTCTTCGGCGTCGCCTTCTTCACGGCCTTCTTGACGACCTTCTTTGCTGCCTTCTTCACGACCTTCTTTGCGACCTTCTTCGCTACTTTCTTCGGGGTGGCCTTCTTCGCGACTTTCCTGGCAGGCTTCTTCGCCGCTTTCTTCGCGACTTTCCTGACCGGCTTCTTCGCGGCCTTTTTCGCTACTTTCTTCGCGACCTTCTTCGCCGGTTTCTTCGCAGCCTTCTTCACAGCTTTCTTCACGACCTTCTTCGCCACAGTGAACCCTCCTGCATCAGCAATTGTGTTGAGCGAATGTCAAAGATTATCTCCGACATTTTGAATTCAGCGAGCAAAAAGTGAAGCCCGCGGGCATCCCGACTCGCCTCGGTGCGAGCCCTCGCGCCATCCTTCTCTCGTCTATTCGTCCGCCGCGCAGCGGAAACCGACCGTCACCGACCTCTCGCCGGGAGCGAGCGAGCGTCGCGCCGAGACACGGAGATCCCCGGCTGCGCTCGCCCACGATCCTCCCCGGATCACGCGCGCCTCGCCCAACTCCGGCCCCGCGACCTTCTCCTCCGGCGATTTCCCGTAGTAGTTGGCCCCATACCAGTCGCCGGTCCACTCCCACACGTTGCCCGCCAGATCGTGCACGCCGAGCCGGTTCGCCGGGAACGACCCCACCGGCGCGTACGCGGTGAAGGAGTCGCCTTTGCCCGGAGTGTTCGCGACACCCGCCGGTGGTCTGCCGTCTGCACCCCACGGCCAAACGCTGCGCACGTCGCGCTCACGCGCGGCGGCTTCCCACTCGGCTTCGCTCGGAAGCCTCGCACCCATCGCCGTGCAATACGCGGACGCCTCGTCCCAGGTCACGAGCGCGACAGGCCAGTTCGGTTCGCCGGGCTGTCCTTTCTTCACTGGGCTCTGCCAGCTGGTCCCTTCCCTTCGGCGGGCACCCACCGCCTTCGCATCCGGTCCGGGCTCGCGCGCTCCCTTCGGAGCGAGCTCGGCGCCGACCCCGCTCGCCGCCGCCCACTTCGCGAACGCCTCGATCGTCACCTCGTGCCGCGCCATCCAGAAGCCGTCGACTCCGACGGTGTGCGCGGGCTTCTCGTCGTCCGCGCAGGTCTCGTCGCCCGATACGCAGCCGATGAGCAGCCAGGTCTGCGGCACCCAGAGGTACTCGGCGCCGTCCCTCGGGTTCGTCCATCGATTGCCCTCACGAGCCCGAGCTGCTTCGCCAAGCAGCGGAGGCGCGTCCTCGCGTCGCTCGGGAATCGGCGGCGGCACCGGTTTCGGCTTCGCGATTTCTTTGATGGCGGCGGTCGCCTCCGGCGGCGCGGCCTGCTGGATCAATTGGATGACCTTGTCGCGGAAGAGCCACCCCGCGACTGCCGCGAGCCCGACGCCGACGAACACGGCGGCCGCGACCCTGCCACGCCGCCCGCCGCCGTCCGGGTGCGACAGCACCGGCCCGCTGGCGCGACGATGCTGCCTGAGCCACTCTTCCGCTTCGGCGATCGGCGGATCCTTTTCGATCCTCGGGCCGAACTTCGAGTCTCGCCACGCGAGCAGTTTCTGCACCCCCTCCGCGTCGCGGGCGTCCCTCGCCCTCGCGATCGACTTCGCGAGCCTCGAGTTCGTCTCGTGAATGGCGTGATGGAAGCTTTGCTCGACGGCGATGAACTCCTCGTCCTTCACCGCCCCCATGCCGAGGTGGTTCGCGAGATCCTCGAGCATCTCGCGCGCGCTGGCGTACGACTCGGAGTTGATCCAGCTTCTCGCGCGATCGAGCAGCTCCGAGCGGCGGCGAAGCCACTGCTCGGCCTCCACGCGGACCGCGGGATCGGCGAGCCGCCGGCCGAGGGCCTGTTCGCGCTCCTCGAGAAGCCGCGCGACCTCCTTCGGATGCCCGCCGTCGCGTGCCCGCTGGATCTCGGACGCGTACCAGCGCGAGGCCTCGGCGGCCGCATGATCGAGTTCCTCGCGGACGTGGCGAAAGTCGGCGTCGCTCTCGGCACGCACGCCGAGGTGCATCTTCAGGTTCTGAATCGTGACGTCGGCATGCTGCAGCTGCCGGGCGGCGAGTGCCTGCGTGATCTGCTCGAGCAGCTCGCGCCTGCGCGCCTGCGCCGGGTCGACGTCGGAGCGCCTCCGGATCGTCGCGTCCCCCGGCTTCGGCGTCTCGAGCGGTCGCTGCGCGGTCTGCCCGGGGAACGGTGTGCGCGACGCGGGAAACGGCGTAGCTGCCGGCGGCATCGGCGTCATCGTCGTCGGAATCATCGACGACGGCGGAAGCGTCTCGACCGCGGTGGGCGCGTCGATCATCGGAAGAGGAACGGCAGCGAGTGCCTGCGCGAACTCGATCGCGGTCTGGTAGCGGTTCGCCCGGTTCTTCTCGAGCGCCTTGAGCACGATCGCTTCGATGGCTGGAGGCACGGACGACCCGGGGCTCGATCGCGCGATCGGCGGCGCTGCCTGGGAGAGATGCATCATCAGGTAGTGGTGCGGCGTCTCGGCCTGGAACGGCGCCACGCCGGCAAGCATCTCGTACAGGACGAGACCGAACGAGTAGATGTCGGCGCGACCGTCGATCTTGTCCCCCGCCTTGAGCGCGCCGAGCTGCTCCGGCGACGCGTACTTCAGCTTTCCGACGAACACGCCCGTCTTCGTCTGCTGCTCGCCTTCGTCGTCCTGCTGCTTGGCGACGCCGAGGTCGATGATCTTCACTCGCTCGGTGCCATCCTCGAGCCGGGTGATCATCAGGTTCTCGGGGCTGACGTCGCGATGGACGATCCCGGCGCGGTGGATCGCGTCGAAGCCCTGCAGCGCCTGGATGGCGAGGCGCACCGCGAGGGCGGCCGAGAGTCGCCCGCGGTCGCGGACGAACTGCGCCAGGTTCACTCCGTCGATGTACTCCCAGACCATGTACCAGGAGCCGTCGGCGAGCGAGGAGAAATCGAACAGCGCGGCGACGTTTGGATGCTGGATCTTCGTCGCGAGCCGGGCCTCGCGCAGGAAGCGCTCGCGTACCCCCGGCTCGGCCACGAGATTCGCGCGCATCAGCTTGATCACGCGGAGCGCGTCGAGATGGAGGTGGATCGCCTTGTAGACCTCGCCCATCCCGCCGATCCCGAGCAGCGACAGGACGTGGTACTTCCCGTCCAGCGGCACCTCGGCGTACTGCCGGAGGAAATCGGTCACACGCTCGCCGCACGAAGTGCAGGCGTAAAGCGCCGGTGGCACCTGGGCATCGCAGCGCGGGCATTGGAACGTCACGGTAGGAAGAGTATAGGACGCGCGGCTCGGATCGCGCCGCTCCCGGGCGGAGGGAAACCGAACCGGCCCGGGTCGCTTCTTACAGACGCGGCCGGGCGGACGCGGGTTAGAATTCCCCGACCCCGAGAGGAGAAGACGATGAAGCTGACACGCACGGCGCGAGCATTGGCCCTGATCCTGGCGCTCACGATCACGATTCCGACAATTGCCGCGCCGAAGAAGAAGCAGAAGTTCGACGCGACGGCCACCGCGGCGCTGCTCGAAGCGGCGACCAACCGAGACGGCGACGCCATCGTCGCGGCGCTCGAGGCAAAGGCCGACCCGAACGTCAAGAATGACGAAGGCTTCAGCGCCCTGATGCTCTCTGTGCTCGGGTCCCTGTTCGGCGACGACGAGAAGGTCGTCGCCGCGTTCGTAAAGGCGAAGGTCGACCTCGAGGCGAAGAACAAGTTCGACCAGACGGCACTGATGCTCGCGTCACGCGAAGGACAGTGGCAGCCGCTTGAGTTTCTGATCAAGGCGGGCGCAAACGTCAATGCGAAAGACGGCGACGGATGGACCGCTCTCATGCTCGCCGCCTACAACGGCCAGAGCAAGTGCGTGGAGGATCTCATCGCGGCGAAAGCCGACATCCACGCGAAGACGGTAGACGGATGGGATGCGGTTCTGCTGGCGATCAACCAAGGCCAGGGAGCCGCTGCGGAGAAGCTCATCAAGGCCGGAGTAACGGTGCCGAAGGAAGGCCCCGCGGGGACCTCCGCGCCGGTCATCCATGCGGCCTATGGCGGAGACCTCCTGGGCATGCGACTCGTCCTCGAGAGCGCGCCCGACCTCAGCGCGCGTGACAAGGACGGGTGGAGCGCCCTCGCGATCGCAGCGAACAACAACTACCCCCAGATCGTGATGGAGCTGCTTCGCGCCGGCGCCGACCCGTCTCTGAAAGACAACGAGGGCAGGACCGCCCTCGAGCGGGCCGTCGAGACCGGGCGGGTCGAGATCGCGGCGCTGCTCGGCGGCAAGTGGGAGCGCCCGACCCCGGGGGGAACGAAGATCAGCGTCCCGTGCAAGCTCGCCGGTGGCAACGTCGACGGCTTCATCGAGATTCGCGAGTCGGACCTCCTCTTCAGCACCGTCTTCCCGAAGCCGATGAACTACTACCTCGGTGGGGGCAACACGAATCGAGCGAAGTCCTCGAAGGCGCTCACCTTCGACGGGTCGGTCGCGCCGTCGTTCTACCTCGACACCGACGCCAACTCGAAGACCGGCCAGAAGCCGGACATGTTCACGAAAGCCGCGGCGGGCGCGGAGTACTCGCTCGAGTACGGCGAGATGGGAACACAGGTAGAGATCGGCTACACAAATTCCGACGGACAGTCGGTCGCTCGCCGCGTCTTCGGAAACGTCTTCGACCCGACGATCAAGAAGCAGGGCGAGTACCTGGATACCTCCGCGGACGATTACTACCCGCAGGCGGAGAACAACGCCGGCGTCCTGCAGACGAGCGTTCCGATGTCGCTCTTCGAATTGAAGCCGGGCAAGAGGGTCCGCGTGGTGATGGAAGTTGGCAGCTGCGGCTCGAAGGAAGCGACGTTCAAGCTGAAGTAGGAAGGCGAAGCAACGCGAAACGCGGTACGCGCAACGCGAAACCGGAACGAAGAGAGGGGCGACGCAATGCGTCGCCCCTTTGCGTTTTGTGGTCGGGGAAGAACGGGCGACTCGCCGGGTCACCCGTACGAAGTTGCGCGGCCTTCCGGCCAGCGATACACCGCAGCCGGTTTCGCGTTCAGCGTTCCGCGTTTCGCGTTCTCAGAAGAGCCCGCCCGTGCGAAGCCCGACGCCGAGGGCGACGAGGAGCACGCCGAGCACGGTGATCGTGGCGACCATCGCGGTGAACGAGCCGAGCGTCTCCATTGACAGCTTGGGCGCGATGCGGCGGCGCATGATGACGACGAGCACGGTGATCACGATCGCGATCAGGAGCTTCGCGGCCACGTGCGTCGCGAAGACCTCCTTCATCTGAAACGCGGCGCTGATCCCCTTGAACTGCGGCGACGCGAGCCAGAGGCCGGTGACGAACTGCACCGCGAGGCCGTGGACTCCGGCCTGACCGACGCCGGCGAGGAAGCCGCGAATGACGCCGACGTCGCCCGCCTTCTTCGCCTTCGGAATCACCGAGAGCATCAGGACGAGGTTGGTTCCGACGAGCACGGCGGCACCGAGGAGGTGGAGGATGACGAGAATCTTATAGAGCATGCAGGGAGTCTCTCCGTCAGACGGTTTGGTAGCGTTCGCGCAACGCCCGACTGCGGAAGACGAGCGCCGATGCGGCCGTGATAACCGCCACCACGCCGAGGATAATTGCCATCCTCGTCCATGGCTCCCCCATCGCCTGGCGACGCCTCATGATCTCGAGCATGGTGCGGATCCATTCCGCGGCGCCGAGGACGAGGACCGCCTGGTACGCCCACGCGACCCAGGGTCTCCGGACGAGGAGCAGGAAGAGGAACCCGACCACGCAGGCGACCACGAGGAGATTTCCTCCCCGGAAGAAATGGGCGCCGAGCACGAGCGTGCTGAGGATGACGGGGATGAGTCTGAGGAAGTTCATGGCAAAGCTCCTTGCTGCCCTCGATTCTGCCTCGTCCGAGCGGTCCGGGATGTGACTTCGGTACACGCTGGGGGGCAGCGCGTGCGACGATCCGGCAACAAACGCCTTCCGCGCGTCGCGTAGCTACGCGACGCGATGCGGCGCCGGGCACCGCCGCGAAAGCTCCGCTTTCGCACTCCACCCACGCTA
>JAMPYE010000257.1 GCA_023700825.1 Thermoanaerobaculia bacterium
AGATCCGCTGTCCGGATCCGGGACCACCGCCTTGCCGCGGCAATTTGTCGCCGCCGGCGATGTGACGACTGAGTGTCAAATCTGGCGGCCGGTCCGGGTCCTCCCGATCCACCGCTCGCAGCGGCTATCATAGGCTGCCCGGTCGGCGGCCGAACGCCCAGCCTCGAGAACCTGCTCGAGGCGCGACGCGCCCCGTCACCGTCGACTCGAACGACGATGCGACGAAGCCTCCTTCTCCCCATCGCGCTGGTCTTTCTCGCGATGTCCTGCGGCCAGCCTGCACCGCTCGACGAGCAGACGGCCATCGACCTCATTCGACGGAACGCGATCGACGACGAGCCGATCTACGCCGAAGTGCCCCAGCGCGTCTGGTGGGGCCCCGGCTATCCGAAGGACGACTACGATGACAGGGCTCTGGCGACGCTTCGAAACCTCGAAAGGGCCGGCCTGCTCACCGTGTCGTACACGAAGGACAAGGACGGCCGCGAGACTTACCGCGGCAAGGTGACCGAAAAGGGCTTCGCGATCCTCGGCACGGTGCCGAGCGCCAGAGGCAAGGCGTTTCGCGGGAAGATCTGCGTCAAGAAGATCGACCGGATCGCGAACTTCATCCGCCACCCGAGCGACCCGCTCGTGGGCAGCGCGGAGATCATCTGGCACTACACGAAGCCGACCCCGCTCTACGAGCTCTTCACCACGAAGATCGACAAGCCGCTGGACAGACCCTACCGGTCGGTGGCGTCGATCCGCAACGAGAAGGGGCTTTGGCGAGTGGAGCTCGCGATCCGGAAGACGGAGGTCGTTTCGGAGAAGGTGCCTGCCGCCGCTGCGAGCGAGCCCGCGGCGTCGTCGACGGAGACGACCGCGGCTCAGCCTCCCAGGTAGGCTTTCTTCACGCGGTCCGAGGCGAGAAGGTTCGCCGCGGCGTCGGCGATCACGATACGGCCGGTCTCCATCACGTAGCCGCGATGCGCGGTCGTGAGCGCCATGTGGGCGTTCTGCTCGACGAGCAGGATCGTGGTGCCTTCCTGGTTGATCTCGCGGATGACGCGGAAGATCGTCTGCACCATCTGGGGCGCGAGGCCTAACGACGGCTCATCGAGCAGCAGGACGTCGGGCTTCGCCATCAGCGCGCGCGAGATCGCGAGCATCTGCTGCTCGCCCCCCGAGAGCGTTCCCGCGTTCTGCTTCATCCGGTCCTTGAGCACCGGGAAGAGCGTGAAGATCCGCTCGTACTCGCTCGCCGGGATCTTGCCCTTGCGGAGATAGGCGCCGAGCTCGAGGTTGTCGCTCACGGTGAGGTTCGAGAAGATCCCGCGCCCCTCGGGCACGTGCGAGATCCCGCGCTGCGTGATGACGTGGGTCTTGAGTCCCTTGATCGACTCGCCGCGGTAGACGATGTCTCCCTCGCGCACCTTGAGCAGCCCCGAGATCGCGCGCAGCGTCGTCGTCTTCCCGGCGCCGTTCGCTCCGATCAGCGTCACGATCTCGCCCTGCGCGACCTCGAGATCGATCCCGTGCAGCGCGGGGATCGACCCGTAGGCGACTTCGAGTTGCTTCAGCGAGAGCACGGGTTCTGCCATGTCAGACTTCCACGGCCTCACCGAGATAGGCCTCGATGACGACCGGGTTTCGTTGGATTTCCTCGGGGCGGCCGTGCGCGATCGTCTTGCCGTAGTTGAGGACGAGAATCCGCTCGCAGATCCCCATCACCAGCTCCATGTTGTGCTCGATGAGGAGCACCGCGATGCCGAACTTGTCGCGAATCGCGCGGATCTGCTGCATGAGCTCCGTCGTCTCACCCGTGTTGAGTCCCGCGGCCGGCTCGTCGAGCAGAAGCAGCTTCGGCTTCGCGGCGAGAGCGCGCGCGATCTCGAGCCGGCGCTGGTCGCCGTACGGGAGGCTCTTCGCCTCGT
Organism: Thermoanaerobaculia bacterium; assembly: GCA_023700825.1. Lineage (GTDB taxonomy): Bacteria > Acidobacteriota > Thermoanaerobaculia > Gp7-AA8 > Gp7-AA8 > JACPDH01. The sequence continues at coordinate 1,917 of JAMPYE010000257.1, forward strand.
CGTGCGCGCGATGGTCGAGGTCGAACATCGAAAGAAGCTCGAGCGCCTCCTTCTCCGCCTGACGTTCGTGCTCGCGGAAGGTGATCGAGTGCAGCACCGAGTCGGCCCACGAGTACTTGTAATGGATGTGCCCGCCGATCTTCACGTTGTCGAGCAGCGAGAGGCTCTTGAACACGCGGATGTTCTGAAAGGTGCGCGCCGCGCCGAGCTTCGTGATGTCGAACGCCTTGAGCGTCCGCGTGTTCACGCCGCTGACGCGGATCTCTCCCTCCGTCGGCTTGTAGACGCCGGTCAGCATGTTGAAGACCGTCGTCTTGCCGGCTCCGTTAGGCCCGATCAGGCCGACCAGCTCGGTGGGCTGGATCGCGAGATTGAAATCGCACACCGCAGTGAGGCCCCCGAACCGGATCGAGACTCCCTTCGCCTCGAGAACGGCAGTGACCGTCATCGGTCACCTCCCTTCCTGCGGCGGAAGAAATCGCCCAGCTCGCGGTTTCCGAGCAGTCCCTGCGGGCGCAGGCGCATGAGGAGGATCAGCACGATGGCGTAGATCACCATGCGCGGGTCGGAGGTCAGCCCGAATGCTTCCTTGACGAAGCGGAGCCCCTCGAGCGCGACAGTCAGGATTACGGCGGCCAGCACCGAGCCTGAGATCGATCCCATGCCGCCGAGCACGACCATGACGATCGCCTCGAACGACTTCGTGAACTGGAACATCCCCGGATTCAGATAGACGAGGTAGTGTCCGAGAAGGCCGCCGGCGATCCCGGCGAAGAACGACCCGATCACGAACGCCTGCACCTTGTAGTGCGTCGTGTTCACGCCCATCGCCTCTGCGGCGATCTCGTCCTCGCGCACGGCGAGGAAGGCGCGGCCGACCTGCGAGCGGACGAGCCGCCACGAGACGATGATCACGATGCAGACGAAGAAGTAGACCCAGAAGAAGTTCGCGAAGGCGGGAACGCCGGAGAGCCCGCGCGCGCCGCCGATCTTGTCGATGTTCAGGATCAGCACGCGGATGATCTCGCCGAACCCGAGCGTCACGATCGCGAGATAGTCGCCGCGGAGTCGCAGGGAGGGGAGGCCGACGACCCATCCCGCGATGCCCGCCGCGGCGCCTCCCGCGAGCAGCGCGCCGAGGAAGAGCGCCTGCTGCAGCGCGAACCGTCCCGGCCCCTCCGCGAGAGTCGCCAGGAACGGCTGAAAGTGAAAGTACGTCAGGTACGCCGAGGTGTAGGCGCCGACCGCCATGAACCCCGCGTGCCCCATCGAGAACTGCCCCGCGTGTCCGTTGATGATGTTGAGCGACACGGCGAGGATGATGTTGATGCCGATGGTGACGATCACCCGGTTGTAGTAGGCCATCCCTGGGATCGGGATCCAGCCGAGAAAGTAGCTGATCCCGACGAGAACGGCCGAGATGACGGCGATTCCGGCGAGATCGCGGACGAGCCAGTTGCGCATGCTGCTAGACCTTCTCCGCCTGGTATTTCCCGAAGATCCCCGAGGGACGGAAGAGCAGGATGAGAATCAGGATGACGAACGCGATCGCATCCTTGTACGTCGACAGCGGGCTCGCGCCGGCGAACGACTCGACGATGCCGATGACCAGGCCGCCGATCACGGCCCCCGGCACGTTGCCGATCCCGCCGAGCACGGCAGCGACGAACGCCTTGAGGCCGAGCATGATCCCCATGAGCGGCTCGATCTTCGAGTACGAGAGTCCGTACAGCACGCCGCCGACTGCCGCGAGCATCGAGCCGATGACGAAGGTGATCGAGATGACGCGATCGGTCGGGATGCCCATCAGCGCCGCGGTCTCGAAGTTGTGTGACACGGCGCGCATCGCGCGGCCGAACTTCGTCCCGTAGACGATGTACTGCAGGATGCCCATGAAGATCAGTGCAACGACGAGGACGATCACGGTGTGCGAGGTGATCGACGTGCCGAGGAACTGGAGCTGGTGCTTCTCCAGCAGCTGCGGGAAGAACTTCGGGTCGGGACCGAAGACCATCTGGCCGCCGTACTCGAGCAGGAACGAGAGCCCGATCGCGGTGATGAGCGAGGCGATGCGCGGGGCGTTGCGCAACGGCCGGTACGCGATCCGCTCGTTGAGGTAGCCTAACAGCCCGCAGCAGGCGACCGAGAAGAGGAGCACGAGGGTGAAGAGCGGCCATCCCGGCTCGACGACCTCGCTCCCGTGCATCAGCTTCGAGAAGATGCGGGCGCCGTAGTAGCCCATGAACGCGCCGACCATGAAGACGTCGCTGTGCGCGAAGTTGATCAGCTTCAGGATCCCGTACACCATCGTGTAGCCAAGGGCGATGAGCGCGTAGATCGATCCGATCCCGATCCCGTTGATGAGGTTCTGGAGGAAGCTGTCCATCGTCGGTCTGGTGCGGCCGGCGGCGTCGCGATCGCGGGGCGCGCTCGCCCGGACCGTCCGTCGCGAGCGCTACTTCGTCGCGGCCGTCTCCGTCGCGACCGCGGTGGCCGTCTCGACCGGAGCCGTCACGGCAGCGGCGTCGGCCGCCGGGTCGACCGTCGCGCGCAGCACGAGCTTGCCGTCCTTGATCTCGAGCACGACGAGCTTTTTGTTGAGTGGATTGCGGTCGGGCCCGAGCGTGATCGTGCCGGTCACGCCCTGGAAGCCGGCCGACTTCGCGATCTCGTCGCGCAGGGCCGGGCCGTCGAGACTCGGCGCGCGCTCCATCGCGGCTGCGAGGAACTTCATCGAGTCGTAGCCGAGCGCGGCCATCGCGTCGGGCGTCGTGCCGTACTTCTTCTGGTAGGCAACGACGAAGTCGCGCACCGCGGGGGACGGGTCGTCGACGTGGTAATGGTTCGAATAGAAGGAGCCCTCGAGCGACTTGCCGCCGATCTCGATCAGCTTCGGCGACTCCCAGCCGTCCCCTCCGACCAGCGGCACGGTGATGCCGAGGTCGCGCGCCTGCACCGCGATCTGGCCAATCTCGGTGTAGTAGCCGGGGACGAAGATCACCTCGGGCTTCGCGCCCTTGATCGTCGTGAGCTGCGACTTGAAGTCACTGTCGCCCTGCGAGTAGCTCGAGTCGACGACGATCTTCCCGCCGAGCTTCTCGAACGTGTTCTTGAAGTAGTCCGAGAGCCCCATCGAGTAGTCGCTGCGGACGTCGCGCAGGATCGCCGCGCGCTTGAGCTTCATCGTGTTCGCGACATAGTTGGCGAGCGCCTCGCCCTGGTAGGGATCGATGAAGCAGATGCGGAAGATGTAGTCGCCCTTCTCGGTGACCGCGGGGTTGGTCGAGCCGGGCGAGATCATCGGGATCTTCGCGAGCTGCGCGATCGGGCCCGCTGCGAGCGAGTTCGACGACGCGATCTCGCCGAGGATCGCGGTGACGTTGTCACGCGAGATCAGTTTGCTCGCCGCGTTCGCAGCCTCTTCCTGCTTCGACTGTGTGTCTTCCGTGATGACGCGGACCTTGCGGCCCTTCACCCCGCCTTTCGCGTTGATCTCCTCGAGGGCGAGCTTGATCCCCTGGTCGGTCTGCTGGCCGAACGTCGCCTGGCCGCCGGTCATCGACGCGAGATGTCCGATCGCGATCTCGTCGGCCGCGGGAGCGCCTCCGGCGCCGGTCGTTTCCTTCGGCGGGCAGCCGAAAAGGAGAATGGACGAAGCTGCAATCACGGCTGGAATGATCCGGTCGATTTTCATGCGTCACCCTTGGTTGCGAATTGGAGGCGCATTGTAGCAGCAAACCCGCTCTGGTATTGGCGAAACGCGCGGCATGCCGTGGAACGGCGGGCCTTATGTGGCGCAGGCACTCCTGCCTGCGCGTCGCCGAAGGCGACATGAACCGTCGTTCATCGAAAACGGCTGCCGGCGCTTCGCGCCGCGCGCAGACAGGAGTGTCTGCGCCACATCGAATCGTCGTCCGCTGTTTGCTTTGACCTATGGTCTTTGACCTTTAGCCTGCCCTACGACACGCCCGGATGCCGGAACCCCGACCGGTTCGAGTCGCCTCGCTTCATTCTCCGCGGCCCGCCCGGCGTCGCGACGATCGCTTCGGTCGCCTCGACCGGGAAGAAGCCGGTGTCGACCACGCCTGCGCAGCGGCGAAGCTCGTCGACGAGGTCTGCGATGTCGCGGGAAGGCGGCACTTTCACGTCGAGGATCAGGTGCTGCTCGTCGGTGACGAAGGTCGTTCCGTCCTTTTCGCGGAGCCTCGGCTCGATGCCGAGCACGTTGAAGCGCTCCGCGAGGAGCGGCGCTGCAAAGCGCGTGACTTCGACCGGGAGGACGCCGCGCCCCAGCCGGTCGACCAGCTTGGTCTCGTCGGCGATGACGACGAATCGCTCGGCGGCCTGCTCGACGATCTTCTCCCGGAGCAGCGCGCCGCCGAGCCCCTTGATCAGACGGAGCATCGGGTCGATCTCGTCGGCGCCGTCGACAGCCAGGGCAATCTTCGGCAGGTGCTTCGGCTCGAGGATCTCGACCCCGCAGGCGGCCGCCTGCTTCTCGGTCTCGACC
>JAMPYE010000258.1 GCA_023700825.1 Thermoanaerobaculia bacterium
GCGCGGTGGCAACAACCGCGTCATCCTCGCCACCGACGGCGACTTCAACGTCGGCGTTTCGAGCGACGGTGAGCTGCAGCGCCTCATCGAGAAGCAGCGCGAGAGCGGCATCTTCCTCTCGGTCCTCGGTTTCGGCACGGGCAACGTCAAGGACTCGAAGATGGAGCTGCTCGCCGACAAGGGGAACGGCAACTACGCCTACATCGACGGCCTCGCCGAGGCGAAGAAAGTCCTCGTCAGCGAGATGGGCGGAACGCTCCTGGCCGTGGCGAAGGACGTGAAGCTGCAGGTCGAGTTCAACCCCGCGAAGGTCGCGGCGTACCGCCTCATCGGCTACGAGAACCGGGTGCTCGCCGCCGAGGACTTCAACGACGACCGGAAGGACGCGGGCGAGATCGGCGCGGGGCACTCGGTCACAGCGCTCTACGAGATCGTCCCTCCGGGTGTTCCCGTTCCGTCGGACTCCGTCGACCCGTTGAAGTACCAGCCTAACAAATCGCCGGCGCCCGCGAAGGCGAGCGCCGAAGTCGCAACCGTGAAGATCCGCTACAAGCAGCCCGACGGGGCCCGGAGCATGCTGCTCAGCAAGACGGTTCTCGACGACGGCGCGACGATCGAGACGTCGTCGAACGACATGCGCTTCGCCGCCGCAGTCGCCGAGCTCGGCCTCCTGCTCCGCGACTCCGAGTTCAAAGGCTCCGCCTCGTTCGACGACATCGAGCGCCTCGCCCGCCGCTCCCTGGGGCGCGACGCCGAAGGCCACCGCGGCGACTTCCTCCGCCTCGCCGGCAAGGCCGGGCAGCTCCAGGGGACGAAAGACATTGCGATGAGGTGATGAGGCAGGCGAGAGGCGATAAGCAGATGGTAACCTAACCGTCAAAAGCCTGAGCAGGCAGCAAGTAAGGGCGTCGGCGAGAGTCGGCGCCCTTACTGCTTTCGTAGCGCCGGCGTCTCGCCGGCATCCTCGCGGGCGCTACGAATCGCTCACCGACTCTCTGCCTGCTCTCGCCCTCCGCCAGCTCATCGCCTCTCGCCTTTCGCCTCCCTTTTCCTGTCACAAATTCGCGAACTACGAACGTCTTCGTTGACTCTACGAAAAACCTCGTATACGTTTCTTCGTACAAGCACGAGAGACGGAGGCACTGCGATGACGCCGAAAGTTACCCCGAGACCGACCGATGCCGAGCTGGCGATCCTGCGAACGATCTGGAAGCTCGGAGCGGGCACGGTTCGCGAGATCCACGACGAGCTGCTCGCCGACCAGCCGAAGATCGGCTACACCACGGTGCTCAAGCTGCTGCAGATCATGACGGAGAAAGGGCTCGTCGTCCGCGACGAGTCGCAGCGCGCGCACGTCTACGCGCCGAAAGAGAGCGAGGAGTCGACGCAGCGGCGCCTGGTGCGCGATCTGCTCGACCGCGCGTTCGCCGGGTCCGCGACCGCGCTCGTGATGCAGGCACTCTCTACCCGCAAAGCGTCGAGCGAGGAGCTCGCCGAGATCCGGGAGATGCTCGACACGATCGAAGGAGAACGCTCATGACCACGCTTGCTTCGCTCCTCGAAGGATCTTTGGCAGACGCCATCGGCCGCGCGCTCGTCCACCTCGTCTGGCAGGCGTCGCTCGTCGCGCTTCTGCTCGCGGGCGTGCTCACGGCGATGCGCCGCACGAGCGCGAATGCTCGCTACGCCGTCGCCTGCGCCGCGCTCGCGCTCACGGTTGCCCTTCCCGTCGCGACCAGCCTGTTCGTCTATCGCCCCGACTCTCCCGTCGCGACAGCGACGTCCCCAGTGACCGCGGCCAACGCGTTCCTCGCGGACGTCGACTCGAAACTCGCGGAGCCGGCGACACCCGCCGCGGCACCCTCGTCGCTCGCGTCGATTCCGCTCGATCCCGCACTGCCCTGGGTCGTCGGCCTCTGGCTCGCGGGGGTGACGTTGCTCTCCGCGCGCATCGCGCTCGCGTTCGTCTCCGCACGCCGCCTCGCCGACAGCGGGATCGAGACGTTGCCGCGCGAATGGGCCGCGACGCTCGGCCGCCTCGCGAAAGCGATGGGCATCGACCGCGCGGTGCGCCTGCTCGAGTCGACTCGCGTCGACGTGCCGACCGTCGTCGGCTGGATCAGCCCCGTGATCCTCGTGCCGGCGTCGGCACTGAGCGGGCTGACGCCGCAGCAGCTCGAAACGGTTCTTGCGCACGAGCTCGCGCACATCCGCCGCCACGATTTCGTCGTCAACTTCCTCCAGTCGCTCGTCGAGACGCTGCTCTTCTACCACCCCGCGGTCTGGTGGATGTCGAACCGCGTTCGCGTCGAGCGCGAGCACTGCTGCGACGACGCGGCCGTCGCCCTGTGCGGCGACGCAGTGGGCTACGCCCGCGCTCTCACGTCACTCGAGGAGATGCGCGCCGCGCGCGTCCCCTCGCCCGCGCTCGCCGCAACGGGCGGCTCGCTGCTCGAACGGGTCCGCCGCCTGGTCGGCCTCGGGGACGACGAGCTCGCGTCGACGCGCCCGATCGCGGCGCTCGTCGCGCTGATGGTCGTCTCCGCCGCGATCGCGATTCCGCTCTCCGCGCGCGCCAACCGCGCAGGCAGTGCGGCCGGCACGACGATCGTCGTCGACGCCCCGAGTGACGACGCGTCGCCCGAGGTGGCCGGGATATGGGTCGAATCCGATGCGCCACGACTCGCGCTCGCGAGTGTGGCGCCGGCAGCCGACGAGTTCGAAGACGTGTTCGAAGCGTCAGAGCTCGCCGCCGCCGTGCTCGAGCGCAACCACGCGGAGCTCGAGCGACAGCTCGCGGATGTCGACCGCAGGCGTCACGACGTCGAGCGGGCGATCCGGGAATCACTCGTCGAACGTCGCGGCGTCGAGCAGGCGATCCGCGAGGCTCTGGCCGAACGCAGCTCCGTCGAGCAGGCGGTCCGGGAAGCGGTCGCCGAGCGCGGCAGAATCGAATGGAAAATCGCGACGGCGCTCGCGCCGGTGCCTCCGGCGCCTCCCGCCCCGGCTGCCGCGCCGAGCCCCGTCGCCGCTCCTCGCGCCTGGTCCCCCGTTCCGCCGGTCGCTCCCGTAGCTCCGGTGCCCGCCGTCCGGCCGGTGACTCCCCTTCCTCCGATCGCGCCGCTGGCTCCGATGCCGCATCCGGCACCGACGCCTCGGCCGGCGATCGCCCCTCACGCGTTCCAGGACAACGGCAAGCCGGTCGATCCCGACAACCCCACCGTCGACGACCTGATCATCCTCCATTCGGCCGGAGTCGATGCGGGATACGTCCGCGAGATGAAGCAGGCCGGAGTCGAGCGGCTCACCGCGCATCAGCTCGCACTGCTCAGTTCCACCGGCGTCGACGCCGACTATGCGAAGTCGATGCGGAAGTCGTTCGGAAAGAAGCTCACGTGGTCGGAGTTGCTGCGCCTTCGCGCGCTCGACATCGACGAGGACGACGTCGCGGAACTGCGCGAACAGGGCGAGAAGGTCGACGTCGAAAGCCTAACACGGCTTCGCGGACTCGGAATCGAGCGCGAGGAGCTGGACCGCCTGCGCGCCCTCGCCGACGAAGCGCGGCACCTCGCCTTCGAGGTCGATGCGGAGTACGAGGCCGAGCTCGCAGCCGCCGGCCTGAAGGGACTCTCGGCGCACGAGTACCTGGTGCTCAGGAGCACCGGAGTCGACGGCGACTGGGTGAAGCAGATGCGCGCCGCGGGCTACGCCAGCTTCAGCCCCGCCGAGCTCGCCGGCCTTCGCGCCACCGGCGTCGATGGCGACTACCTCCGCGAGCTGGCTTCCGCGGGCTTCACGAAGCTCGACGCGTCGCAGTTGATGCGACTCCGCGCCGCCGGCATCGACGCCGACGATCTTCGCGAGTGGAAGGCGAAGTGAGCCGGAACGCGAAACGCGGAATGCGGACTGAAAACCGAAATGTCGAATGAAGAATGACGACTCGAAAATGAAGATCTAGCCTCACGGGGCCGCGCGAACCATCCGGATCGCGCGGCCTTTCTTTCTCAATTCTCCATTCTTCATTCGACATTCGACATTTCGGTTTTCATTCCGCATTCCGCATTCCGCACTCCACGCTCCGCATTCGGCGTTTCGCGTTTCGCGTTCCGCGTTCCCCCAACGCCCGTCACCATCCCGTCACAAGTTGGACGCTTTCCCGCCCTCCCCTTCGCTTACAATTCCGACGCCTGCCGAAAGGCGGAGCGAACCCTCCCCGCCGGGCGATCCGCGCCTCGAGCGATCCCAGGAGTCTCGATTGAGCAAGAAAACCATCATCATCGTCTTGGCCATCCTTGTCGCCGCCGCAGGCGGCTGGTGGTTCGTCAAAGGCCGCAAGGGCAAGAACGGCGACGAAAGCAAATACCGCACGCAGGTAGTCGACCGCGGCAAGGTCACGATGACGGTCACGGCGACCGGCACCGCCTCTGCCGTCACGACGGTCCAGGTCGGCAGCCAGGTCTCCGGCGTGATCATGCGGATCGACGTCGACTTCAACTCGCCGGTGAAGCGCGGCCAGCTCCTCGCGGAGCTCGACCCGACGCCGTTCGAAGCGCAGGCACAGCAGCGCCGCGCCGACCTCGAGAAGGCGAAGATCGACCTTCGCAACACGCTGATCTCGCTCAACCGGCAGAAGTCGCTCGCGGCCCAGGGGCTTTCCCCGCAGGCAGACCTCGACGCCGCGACCGCGCAGCACGACATCGCGCAGGCGCAGGTCGAGCAGGCGACCGCGGCCCTCTCCCAGTCCGAGACGAACCTCGGTTACACGAAGATCTTCTCGCCGATCGACGGCGTCGTCGCGGCGCGGCAATACGACGTCGGCCAGACGGTGGCGGCGTCGTTCCAGGCTCCGACGCTCTTCACCATCGCCCAGGACCTGACGAAAATGCAGATCCAGGCCGACGTCGACCAGGCCGACATCGGCCGGATCCAGAACGGCCAGGTCGCGCACTTCACCGTCGACGCCTACCCCGAGGAGCAGTTCGAGGGAAAGATCGCGCAGATCCGCCTCAACGCGACGGTAAACCAGAACGTCGTGACCTACCCGGTGATCATCGAGGTCCCGAACCCCGACGAAAAGCTGCGGCCTAACATGACGGCGAACGTCACCATCGACGTCGCCGAGGTCGCCGACGTCCTCCGCGTGCCGAACGCGGCGCTCCGCTTCCGCCCCGCGGAAGAAGAGGGAGCCGCGAAGACCGGCTCCACGCGCGGAGGCAACGGACAGGCGGGACAGAGTGGCGGCTCTCGCTCGCCGGAGCGCGCGATGGCCGAGGCGAATCGCACGGGCCAGAAAGGGATGGAAGGCGCCGCCTCGGCGCTCGGCCAGGCGACGGGGCGCAACCGCAAGCCGCCGACCACGGTCTACGTTCTCGGCGCCGACGGGGCTCCGAAAAAGGTCGAGATCGTCACCGGCATCACCGACGGGCGCTTCACGCAGGTGATCAAGGGCGAGATCAAGGAAGGCGACACCGTCATCGTGGGCACGGCGACGTCGAAGGCCGACGGACGGTCGCTTCCGGGCGCGATGGGCCCGGGAGGCGGCATGGGCGGCCGAGGGCGATGAGCTTGGGCGCCGACGTCATCGAAACACGCGACCTCACGAAGGTCTACCAGATGGGCGAGACCGAGGTGCGCGCCCTCGCAGGAGTGAGCCTCGACATCGGCCAGGGCGAGTTCGTGGCGATCATGGGAGCCTCCGGCTCCGGCAAGTCGACGCTGATGAACATCCTCGGCTGCCTCGATCGCCCGACCTCGGGGACCTACATGCTCGACGGAATCGACGTCTCCGGGCTCGACCGCAACGAGCGCGCCGACGTCCGCAACGCGAAGATCGGCTTCGTCTTCCAGAGCTTCAACCTGCTCGCGCGGACCTCGACGCTCGAGAACGTGGAGCTGCCCCTGCTCTACAGCGAGAGCGGGCTCTCGCAGAAGGAACGGCACGAGCGGGCGCATGCGGCGATCGCGCGCGTCGGCCTCCAGGGACGCGAAGGGCACTATCCGTCGCAGCTCTCGGGCGGGCAGCAACAGCGCGTCGCCATCGCGCGGTCGCTGATCAACGACCCGGCGATCATCCTCGCCGACGAGCCGACCGGAAACCTCGACTCGGCGACCTCCGAGGAGATCATGGCGCTCTTCCAGGAGCTCAACGACAACGGCAAGACGGTCATCCTGATCACCCACGAGCACGACATCGCCGCGCACGCGAAGCGGATCGTCCACGTGAAGGATGGACGCATCCTGAGCGACGAGACGCACGCGCAGGTGCGGGTGAGGAAGTCGTGACCGTCAACCTCGAAGGATCCTGCGTGATTCGCGCGGCCGATGTGGCGCAGACACTCCTGTCTGCGCGCGGCGCGAAGCGCCGCTTTGTAGCCGAGCATTCCGATGCTCGGTCC
>JAMPYE010000259.1 GCA_023700825.1 Thermoanaerobaculia bacterium
GATCGCCGGGATGCTCTTTGTCATCGCGCTCATTTCCACTCTCCTCCTGCTCCTTCGGAGCGTTCCTGACATTTCACGACCATGACGATCATGTCGTTCGCCGCCGCTGTTGCTGCCGCATTCTTCCTCGCCGGATTGGTCACCATCGTTCTCCGTCGGGCGTCGCGACCGAATGGTCTAGCGGTCGATCTCGTCTTCGATACCGCCGTCACACGTGCACGCGAGGGCTGGACGAAGTTCTGGAGCCGCGATCCGTTCATCCATGGGCAACGAGAACGAAAGGGTACGCCTTTCGCCACCTATGCCGTGCCGGGCGGACGGGACTCGATCGTCACGAGATTCGCAGCGAACGATCTTCAGCATCACACGCTCGTTCTCGGTTCGACAGGAAGCGGCAAGTCGACGTTGCTCGAAGCGCTCGCGCATGAACACTTCCGCGCAAAGCGTCCGCTTGCACTGATCGACCTGCATGGAGATCTCTACGCGCGTGCTGCGGCGCTTGCGCTTCACGAGAAGGTGCAGCGTCTTGTTCTTGTCGATTTCACGAAGCCCGATTTGTTGCCCGGCTGGAATCCGCTCGATCGGATGGCCGGCGTCGATGTGGGACGGCAGGTGGACCTGCTCGTCTCGGTCCTCAAGCGGCTCTACTCCGACGAAGTGGCCGCATCCTGGGCATGGGGAGTCAAGGTCGAGGAGCTCATGCGAGCCGCGTTGCGGGCGTGCATCGAGTCCGCGTCGCTCTTCAGCCTCGCAGACCTGCCGTCGTTCTTCCTCGTTCCCGCAGTTCGTGAGGGAGTGCTCGCGAGTGCGCCAGAGAGCGCGCGGGACTACTTCACCACGCAGTACGGTGCGCGGGAAGAGATGTACGCGAGTGCCGTCGTCAACAAGCTCACCCCCTTTCTTGGTTCCGTTGCTGTCCAGCGCTTTCTCGGTCAGCCACGATCCACATTCGATCTCTTCGGAGCGATCGAGCGAGGCGACACTGTGCTGATCAACCTTGCGGCCGGCTACCTCGGTCCGGCTGCAAAGGTGATGGGCCGCCTGATCGTCAACACCCTGCAGGTCGCTACGCTTCGACGAGAGGCTGTGTCTCTCGACAGGCGTCATCCGTATTCACTCATCATCGACGAGGCTCACGCGCTCGCAGGTACGGACAGCGGGCTGGAGGACTTCCTTGTTGCCGCTCGCAAATACGGAGTGTTCGTCACGCTGGCGGCTCAGGGGTTGTCGCTCTTCCCGCCTTCGTTCCGCCCGCATCTGCTCGGCAACACTGGGCGACAGTTCTTCTTCCGGCTGCCCTACAGCGAGGCGAAGGCGCTCGCCAATGACGTGCTCGAGCCGCTTGGAACGGTCTTCAGGCACCAGATCCGGCCGAACGACGCCATCGACGATCCGCTGCTGACACCGGCCGAGGAGATGGCATGGAGAACTCGTGAGCTGGCGAATCTGCCGGTCGGCGCCTGCTACTGGTTCATGAAGGAGCGTCCCTACAAGGCGCGGCGAATTCAGATTCTGCAGCCGCCACCTTGGCCGTTTCCTCCATCTCAGTTGGACACGCGCATCCACGCTTCGGTTCTCGACGGGAGGGGCGCGGAACAATCCAACGCGGCTGCTACCCCGCTTCCATCATGAAGGACACTCCGTTCTCTCTCTCGACGGGTCAGCATCCACAGCCCTGGCCGGCCGGTGGACTCCCTTCCTTCGTCCAGCCGCGCGTGACGAGACCTCTGCAGTTCGGGAACCTCAAGCGACTCGACGAACAGGTGCGGCGCGCAATCCGCCACGCTCACGATGTCGAAGGGCTGAGCGAACGCACGATGAAGTGGTGGATGACCGGTTACGGGCAGTTCCGTCGCTATCTCGTCGAAGGTGGAGTCGATCGCGTGCTCCTGCGCGGTGAGCCGCAAGCCCAGGCGGAGATCGTTGAAGGGTGGATTGCCTGGATGCGGAACCGCGGGGCTCAGCACGGAACCGTACGTGCGTACTGGTGCGCCGTCTACTCGCTCTTTGACCGCTTCACGAAACTCGACGGCATGTGGAATCCGTTCCGAGCTCTACGTCGGCCGCGAGCGGCGCCCGCGATTCCACGGGCCATCGCGCGCGAAGACGCCGAGCGCCTGCTCGCATACTTGAGAAACGCAAAGGGGTCCCCGTTACTCGTCGCACGGAATCTCGCAATCGTCAGCGTCATGATCTTTGCGGGGCTGCGTCGTGGCGAGGTGCTTCGGCTGGAACTCTCGGACGTCGATCATGCAGCGCGAACGATTCGGATCCGGCACGGCAAGGGTCGCGACGGGGGGAAGACTCGGACTGCGTACATCCCACGGCAGCTCGCCGGTGTCCTGCGCTCCTACGAGCAGGAACGTGCGGCCACAGGCCGGGCCGCAGCCAGACTGTATTTCCTGGCCGCACGGCGCGAAGGGGGGATCTCAGATGGCGCGATTCGCCGGCTCTTCACGACGATCTATCGGCAGACCGGGTTGCGAGTGTCGCCGCACATGCTGCGGCATACGTTCGTGACCATGCTCCGACAGGCCGGAGTGGCCGATAGGGTCACGATGGATCTCGCCGGCCACTCGTCGCTGGCGATGACGCAGAGATACTCGGCGGTCTTCTCCGGTGAGCATCTCGAAGCTGCTGACCACCTGTCGCTCGACTTCTAGCCGCTACATCCGCAGGCGCTGAACCGCTGCTCGCTTGTCAGCGTCAAACACCCTGATGTACTGCATCGTCGTCTCGATCATCGTGTGGCCGGCGAGCTCGCTTGCCACGGGGAGAGGGACACCCGACCGGATGAGCCACGACACATAGCTGTGGCGGAGCGAGTGAAGCGTGAACCGGATGCCGGACGCCGCTCGAACATAGCTGATGATTCGCTTCACGGTGTCGATGCGGATGCCACGTCGATACTTGAGCGAAGCGAAGAATTCCGGACAGACCAGGTGTGCGCCGGCGCGCGCGGTCTCGTATGAGCGGATCAGCCGCTTTAGTTCGTCCGTCATGTAGCAGACCCGTTCCTTGCCGCCCCCGCGGCCTTTTCCGTGACGAATTCGAATGGTGCCGTGCGCACAGTCGACGTCGCGTACTTCGAGCGACAGAAGCTCGTTCCGACGAAGGCCCGCCATGAGCGCGCACCCGATTAGCGCCAGTGCGCGAGCCCTGTGGAACTGCGTCTGCCACGGGTAATTCTCGGCAGAGGTGAGAATGCGGCGGCACTCGTCAGGAGTGTGCGCCTTCGGCACGCGCTGCGGCACCGGCGGCTGCTTCTTGCCGGCGAACGGGTGATCGATGCCGTCGCGCGTGGCTACGTCGTTCCAGAAAATCTTCACCGCGCGCCAGTAGCCGTTCGTGGAGATCGCGCTCAGCTGTCGGTTGCGGTTCCACCGCACCCAGGCGTCGATATCCCGGATGCGGGCAAGGAACGCCTCCGCCGGGAGATCGAGGCCGTCGCGAATGAACTTGACGTAGTTTCGGAATGCGTCGCGACACCAACGGACTGTCATCGGGCTCTGATTCAGGACGTTCACCGCATGATCGGCGAATTCGTCGAACCGGCTGGTGAGCTGGCGGACTGTGGACTCGTTCGTTGCTCGCGAAGCCTGCTCGGGGATGAAGAGGGACTCCGGACGATGGTCCTTTGCAGGGGTGCTAGGGAGTGTGAGTTTCGCAGGCGAGGTATCAGGAAAGGAAGAAGACATGGTGATGAAGGTGAAGAGTGTGGCTTCGGGTTGCCGAGAGGAAAGCTTGCACGTTGAGTCCGAATCGGCGCGCATGTCCCCATGGTGCTAGTGCGCTACGGGGAGGTTTCCTGCTGACGTATCACGGGGTCGAAAACCGCATCCGTTAGCCCCATACCGGATCAGTTAGGCTGGCGAAAGTGAGCTTCGAGAGCGCGCCTGAACCCCATGCAGGCGCGCTAGCCGACTGCGCTACACCCCGCTGTTTCACAAGCCGTTTGTTTGCCATCGCCGGGCTTTCAGAGCGCACATGCACGTTGGCTACAAGTGCGCTGTGTCCGCCGATGTCAAAGATCTGCTCTTCAACACCCTGCCACGTCCTTCGGGCCGAGCGCAACCCGATACCGGACCGGTGCAGGTCTTTTACGACGACCGGTACATTGCGATCGACGATGCGGAACAGATCCCCGCGGACTTGCGCGCCTACGTGCAGGTCGTGCTCTATCTGAACCTGATGAACGCCTATTTCAGGATCGAGCAGGGGCCGCTCGACCTCGCGCCGACGATCCGCGCCACATTCGAACCCAGCCGGCACGTGACGCGTTCCGCTTACGCCGTCACGGCGGTGCGGTTCTGCGACGGCTATCTGGCTGACCTCACGGAGTAGATACGCTCTCGAGCAGGCGCCGAAGGTCTTCTTCGGCGCCTGCACCTCACCCTTTGCAACTCGGGCGAAGGTCGCGGCCGGATGCCAGCAGGCGGGCGAGAGCGCGCACCCTCATGAGGTAGCGGATCGGCGTCGTCGGATGGCGGCAATTCGCGGGCTCTCCGAATTCCCGGCCACCCAGGACTTCGCGCGCGACCTCGGCTCCGAGGTCCGCTGCCGGCGCGAGCCTTTCCCACCGCCTCTCGGCGAACGCAACCTCGAGCGGGTGCCGGGGGCGGATGACGACGACATCGTCGCGGTACGGCTCCGGGATTACGTGATCTGGATCGTCGATGTTCCGGAACAGCCCTCCTTCACAGGCGCCTTTTTGCGTGATCAGCACGACCGCATCGCAGCCGCGTTCGAAGAGCGCCTCGTAGGGGATGTTGTTCGAAACCGCCCCGTCCCCGTATCGCTCGCCATCGATCACCGGAGCATGCGTGTAGAACGGCGGAAGGTAGTTGCTCGCCAGCATCACCTCCAGCGGATCGGCCGACGTACGGACGTCGACGACGACCGACTCGCGATCGCGCAGCCGCGTGAGCGCGGCGTAGAAGGGCAGTGCGCTTTCCGCCCGCAGCGCCTCGGCGCTGACGTAACGGCGAAACGCGCGGGTGTGCAGCTTTCGCCAGGCGAATGGCGAATGCTCTCGGGCCAGGTTTGTGAGATCAAGGGCGGGCATCCGGCAGAAGAAGCGCCAGTAGGCGCGCAGGCGGCGCCAGTTTCCGGCTGCCACCGCGGCCGCATTCCAGCTACCGGCGGACACACCGAGGCACGCCGCGGGATGGATTCCTGCCTGGAAGAGCGCTTCGACCACGCCGACCTGGAAGACGCATCGCGACGCGCCACCCGAAAAAAGGAACCCGATTCTCCTGGCCCGGCCGAGCCGATCCATGACGTTGGTCATCACCCGTGCACCATGACGACCGCCGACGGCACGGTCGTCGTGGTCGAGTCGTTCACCATTCGATTCGTCATTGCTTGGTCGTCCGGCCATGTCGTACCATGTGGATTCTCCGGTGTCGCCCATCTCTAAGTCAAATCGTTGTCGCGCCATCGCGGGGGCCGATGTTGGCCGTACGGCCAAACCGGAGGCGGCGGAGGGAAACAGATGTCGAAGGTCAGAACGGCACGTCGCGACGACCCGAACGATCGCGTCCTCGACGCCGCGGCGGCGCTGTTCCGGGCCAGGGGGTTCGCGGCCACGACCGTACGGGAGATCGCTGCTGCCGCGGGGATTCTCCCCGGCAGCCTCCACTATCGCTTCGCGACGAAGGAGTCACTGCTCATTGCGTTGATGGAGAGAGCCGTGGACCATGCGACCGCTGCCGTGCGCGACGCGGTCGCAGGCTGTCGCGATCCGCTCGAGCGCCTGCGGCTGGGCCTGTGCGCGCACATGCGCATTCTCCTTTCCGGCGACGACGCCATCTACGTCCTCCTCTATGAGTGGCGATCGCTCACCGGCGGGCCGCGCGAGGACATGGTCCGGTTGCGCGACCGTTACGAAGCGTTCTGGGACGGGTTGCTCCATCGCGCGGCCGGGGCGGGCTGCCTCCGCGACGGAGTGGATCTGAGTCTGCTGCGACTGTTCAGCTTTGGCGCGATCAACTGGGCCGCGCAGTGGTACTCGCCGGAAGGGAGACGGACCCCCGACCAGATCGCCGATGCGTTCTGGACGTTCGCCGGGCTGGGAGTCCTGAGCGACAATGCCCGTTCCGGAAACATCACCGAGATCGCGGGGTCCTTGGCAGCCCCGGGGGCTTTGCGAAACGAGGAGCCATGATGAATCCACTTGAAGTCGTATGGTCGCCGTTCATGACGGGGGGACGCGGGTGAGCACGAAGACCACCGCCGGCTCCGACGACCTGGTACCGCTCGATCCAATCAGCGCGGCCGGCCTGCGTCGCTCATTCGTCTCCGGCGACCCGGATGGCCAGCGTCTGAGGGTCCATTACTTCCGGGGGAGCGACGGGCGGCTTGCCGCCGACGTCTGGTTTGGGCCCGGCA
>JAMPYE010000260.1 GCA_023700825.1 Thermoanaerobaculia bacterium
CGGAGATGGCCTCCCTCATGTACGACTCGATTCACGGCAAGCTCCTCGCGCTCGACGACGATGTGGAGGTGTGGCCCGCGCACGGCGCCGGCTCGGCGTGCGGTCGCAGCATCTCGCGCGAGCGTTCGTCGACGATCGGCGAGCAGCGGCGCCGCAACTACGCGCTGCGCCCGATGCCTCGCGAGGAGTTCGTCGGCATGATGACAGGCGAGCTGGCCCCTCCGCCGATGTACTTCCCCAGGGATGCCGAGATCAATCGCCGAGGGGCGCGGCCGCTCGACGAGATCGAGCTTCACGCTCTCCGGGCCACGGAGGTGTGGGCGCTCCTGGAGGAAGGAGCCATCGCGCTCGACGTTCGCGACGCCGCGTCGTTCGGGTCGGGCCACGTGCCGCGCTCGATCAACATCGGCCTTGGCGGCGAATTTGCCTCCTGGGCCGGGAGCCTCATCCCGCACGAGGCGAGGATCGTCCTGGTCAGCGACGGGGTCCCGCAGGCCGAAGAGGCGATCGTGCGGCTCGCGCGCGTCGGCCTCGAGAGTGTCGAAGGCTACCTCGACGGCGGCCTCGGGGCATGGGAGCGCGAAGGCCTCGCGATCGACCTGCTGCCTCAACTCGACATCACCGAGCTCCGCGCCCAGATGTCCGAATCCCCCGATCTTCAGGTCGTCGACGTCCGGCGTCCGGGCGAGTACGCCACCGGACACGTGCCCGGGGCGCTGGCGATCCCGCTGCACGAGATCGAGTCGCTTCGCTCGCGTGTCGATGCCTCGCGACCAGCGGCCGTCATCTGCGCCGGCGGCTACCGCTCCTCGATCGGGGCGTCGATCCTGAAGAGGCACGGTTTCGACGCGGAGCTCTTCAATGTCATCGGCGGCACCGCGGCGTGGATCGGCGCGGGGTTCGACGTCGAGACCGCGTAAAGCCGCGCGCGACCGCACTGCGGAGGCGCTGCGGGCGCGGAACGCCCGCGAGCGGCGCTCACCGGCCGTCTTCAGAGCTGCCCGGTGGACGCCGCTCCCACCCGCGACACTACTTCCGCGAGCGCGCTTTCTTCGCCGGCTTCGTACGCGAGGCTGCGCGGGTCGTGCGCCCCTTCTTCGCGACAGCCTTCTTCGCCACGGTCTTCTTCACCGTTGCGCGTGCGGCCGGCCGGGCGACCCGCGTCTTCTTCACGGCGGGCTTCCTCTTCTTCGAGGGACGCGTGGCCGGCTTTTTCGCGGCGCGGTAGTCTGCCATGTAGTCGCGCTGGTAGTCGCGCAGGCACTGCCGGCAGAGCTTGCCCTTGGTCGGATGCTCGTAGATGTTGGACTTCGTCATCGGGTGCTTGGACTTCTGGCAGAGCTTCATCTTTCTGGTAGGCATCGGCGAACGCCTCTCCTTTTCGCTCCGGCCGGTTACAGCCTTCCGGAGCGATCACGCGATAAGGATAGAACATTTTCGAGCCGAGGGGGTACTCGATGCGCCTAACTCCACGGCCGGCAACCCTGCCGGCCCGCCGGTCAATCGACCCGTTTTCGAGGGAGAAGGCGATCGAACGGCTGACGGAGAGGACATCGAAGGACTTCGATGAACGAAAACCCCTGCCCTCCGAATGCGCGATTGGGAGAGGGTTGCCTCGACTTCCCCGAGGTGTAACCGGGGTGGAGGATGAAGCCTAATTCGCTCCGTCGGAGCCGGACGCGCCGGCCTCCGGCGCTCGATTCCCGTCCAGGAGGGCCCCGGCCGCAACGATGGCCAGCGGCAACATTGCGGCCGCGATCCGGAAAAAGGAGGCGTCGATGTGTTTGGCGGGGTCGAGATACGTGAAGAGGTACACCGCGACGTAGAGCGTCAATTGCACGGCGACGGCAGCCGCGAGCGCGGTGCCTGCCCGCCGCGAGAGCGAGGCGCGACGAACGACGATCACGAACGATACGATCCACATTCCGAGCCACTCGACGCGAAGGAGCTCCGCGACGATCGGGGCGAGGATCGCGTGAAACTCCGGCATCCTGGCCCCGGCGCGCGCGAGGTAATCGCCGCTGAAGAAGCTGGTGCCCGCCGGAAGCGTCCGGCCAACACCAATCGCCGCAAGCGCCACGGCCACCCACGACGCCGAGAACCGAATGCGATCCGAAGAACGGATTGCGCCGCCGAGAACGAGCGCCAGGAGCAGGCAGGCCGAGAGCGCGAACCCCTCGGTCTTGATCCATGCGGTCCAGCCGAGCAGGGCCCCGGCCACGACGCAGTTGAACCGACCTTGCCCGGGCGCGACGGAGAGGACGATCGCAGTCAGGGTCGTGGCCATCAGCGGAACCTCCGCGAGACCGAGCGACTCGGTGTCCCAGAATAGCGGTGAGGTCGCGACCAGCGCCGCGGCGACCGCCGCGATCGTGACGTTTCCGGTCATCGCGCGAATCGATTCGCGAACCATGACGACGAGCGCAAGCCCGAAGAGGATGTGCACGATCTTCACGTCGCGAGCGACGATCTCCTCACCGAACGACAGGACCGCCAACAGCCCGGGGTATCCGTTGGGATAGCCGGGGTTGGACCTCCCGAAGCCGGGGTCATCGAGAAACGCCGTCGCGAGCGAGCCGGTCGCCGCGAACCATCGCGCCTTCACGCCCCAGATCGCGAAGTGGTCCCAGCTCCAGAGGGGCACAATCGCAGACTTCCAGACGAATGGCGCGACGGCCGTCAACGGGAGAAGATCGATCAGGTGGGCCCGAGCCGCGCCGCTGTCGTCGGAGGAGCGGGTCGTGCCACGAAGTCGCAGCGATGCAGCGCAGAGCGCGAGCAGCGCCGCGACGGCGCTCGCGACCGGCAGCGACACGCCGAACGGGGTGAGCACGATTGCCACACCGCTCATGAGCGCCGCCCCCACGACGAACCAGGCCGGCATCCATGCCACGGGCGTCAGGTCCCGCCTCATCCCGATCGCCGCCCAGCCGGCGAGCACCGTCGCGATGATGCCGGCGACGATCATCGAAGCTCCACGATCGAGAAGCGCGCGCCGTCATAGCTCACCACCGCCTCCGTGAGCGGAGAGGGCGGGTTCCCCACCGCGGTCCCGATGCGAACGACGCGATATCCAGGCAGGTAGTATCGACACATGATCTGCCACCAGGTTTCCTCGAACGGCGCGACGTGAACGACGAGCTCGATCGACCGGCGCCCGCCGAGAGCGGCCCTCAGGTCACGGAACTTCGTGTCGATGTCCTGCTCGCGGTGCGCCCACCTGAAGAACCGGGTCTCGCCTCGGGCCATGATCCGTTTCGATTTCGCCGCGAGCAGCACCATCCGATAGCCCGAAACGCAGAGCACGAGCGCCACGATGGACGTCAGCACGATTCGACGGAGGAGCGCTCGCCTGCGTTCCGGAAACATGGGCGCGATTCTACAGCGTCAGCGGCGCCCCGCGATGCCGTCTGCGGACCCGCCAGGCCTTAACCGGAATGCCGCCACGGCGTGCTTTACCCGCGCCGACGAGGAGGCGTAGGCTGTCGCACATGGCCACGCCGCGCGCCTCGCTGCTCTCCGCCTCACTCGCGCTGACTCTCTCGATCGTCACCGGCCTCACCACGCCCGCGCAGTACATCGAACGCGTCGAGGTCACCGTCGCGAACGTCGATGTCGTCGTGACCGACGCGCAGGGCAACCCCGTTCGAGGCCTCACGAAGGACGACTTCGAGATCTTCGAGGACGGCAAGCTGCAGCCGATCACGAACTTTTCGGCGATCGACGTCGCCCCCGGCGTGGCGCCTGCGGCGGGCGGCGGGGAGCCGAAAGCGGGAGAGCTGCCGCAGGCGAGCGCGCCCCAGCGGAGGATGGTCGTCTTCTTCGTCGACATCGCCGACATCGAGCCGTCGCGACGCGTCAAGTTCTTCAAAGGGATCCGCGACTTCTGCGACGACGTGCTTCGCGACGACGACCTGGTGAGCGTGCTGACCTGGAATCACCGCGTGCGGATCGCGCTGCCGCCGACCACACGGCGCGACGAGCTCGACGCCGTGCTCGACGCGCTCGGCTCGCCCTTCGGGTCGGGCGACAAGGCGATCGCCGAGACACTCGCGAGCCTCAGCCTCCCGCAGGCGTCGGGCGACTCGGGACTGGCTCAGTCGCTGGGATTCGCGCCGACGGCAGATGCGAGTTCGGAGGAGGAATTCCGGAGATGGCTGCATGAAGAGGAACACTGCGACTCCATCCGGCGCAAAGCGGAGGAGATGCGCACGGTCGTCGCCGCGCTCGCCCGCGTCGACATGCAGAAGCTCCTCGTCTTCGCGAGCGACGACACGGTGCTCATGCCGGCCATCGGTTGCGTGCTCCGTCCCCGGTTCGAGGCGATCGCAGACACCGCGAACGCGTACGGCATGACGATCCACTCGTTCCATCCGCCCGGCGCGCGCGACAACTTCGTCGGCCCCGATCGGGGACGCTACGTACCTTCCGCAAAAGGCCCCGCCTCCTTCTCAACAGACTACGAGCGCGCGTTCACGGAAGCGGGCGGCCTCCACGCGATGGCGGAGCGTACCGGCGGCTACACCGGCATCGGCCCTGCCCAGAGCGCGAAGCTCCTCGCGCGCGCCGCGCGCGAGCTCGACCTCTACTACTCGCTCGGCTACCGCGTTCCCTCCTCGGGCGACGACAAGCCTCACACGATCAAGGTCTCGACGAAAAATCCGAAGCTCCGCGTCCGCGTCCGCGAATCGATCGTCCACCTCTCCGAAGGGAGCCGCATCCGCGATCTCGTGACGACGAATCTCTACCTCCCGGTCGAGGAGCCGAAGGGCCCCGCATTCTCGGTCACTCTCGGCGAAGGAAGGCGCGACGGGCGCTTCGTCGTCCTTCCGGTCGAAGTCCTCTTCGACGCGCAGCAACTCGCGCTGCTCCCGGGATCGGAAGGGAAGTCGAAGGGCGCCTTCACGCTCTTCATCGCCTCGGGGCGCGAGCTCGGCGACGCGAGCGACGTCACCGAGGTGAAGTACGCCTTCGACATCCCGACACCCTCGGGCGACGGCACGCCTGCGAACGTCCTCTACACCTTCGGCGTCCGCGTCAGGCCCGATACCCGCCGCCTCTCCGTCGCCCTCCGCGACGACACGTCGGGAGACATCGGCGCGCGCGTCGTCCCGATTCCCGCGACGAAGTAAGCCGCAGCGTCGGAGTTTGCGTTCCGCAGAAGCCTGCTAGTGAATGATCCGCGCTACAGCCGCTTCCTCAGCTTCGGCCCGGTGAACTCGAAACCGATCGACTCGTAGAAGCGGCGCGTGCGCGACCAGCGCTCCGACTCCGGCGCCGTGACGTCGATTCTCGTCCAGCCCAGCCCACGGCCGATGTCGACAGCCTCCTCGACGAGCCGCGCGCCGATCCCGGCCGAACGGAAGCGCGGATCGACGTACATCTCGTCGATCACTCCGTACTCGCCGTTCGCATAGATCGCGAACGTCACCGAAAGAGTGAGCACGCCGAGGATCTGCCCGTCGTCACGCTTCGCAGCAAGGACGTAGAACTGGTCCGCGCGCCGGGACCACGCGTCGAGCACCCGCGCATGCGCGAGCTCGCCGAGCTCCTTCTCTTCCTCGCCCAACTCCCGCAGGAGCCGCACGACCCAGTCGAACACGATGCTGGCGTCGGCCGTCGTCAATCGCTCGATCCGCACGTTCACGCGGAGGAGTCTATCGGATGGAACGGGGAAGCGTCACGGACGACCAGGGAGGTCCGATCCGAACGAAAAGAACTAACCGAAGCTCGCGCGACGGCCGGTCCCTGGGCGATCGCGCGATGTTCAGAAGAACACGCGGAGCGCTCACGCGTCACGCGATCGGAGTGCGGCGGGCACCGACGCTTCAGACCCGCAGGCGTACCGTCCTTAAGGTTCTTCCACAACGCAATGGACGAGCGAGGGCGACCGGTCTGCGGAGAGTCAGACGGCTTCCCTGGGCTCGGGAGGTGCATCGTGACACTGCGCTCGCTTCTCTCCCCCATTCTGTCAGTTCTTCTCGTTCTCTGTGCAGGCTCCGCGCTGGCCCAGGGCGGCCCTCCGCCCTCGAAGCGCCCGCCGGCGGAGTTCGACGACTTCGAGACACCACTGCAAAAGGCGTTGAAGCAGGCGTATCGCGAGAACGCCACCGGCAAGAAGGACAAGATGCCGGACGGCGACCCGGAAGGCAGAAAGGACAAGTGCGCGGCCGCGATCGCGGCGGGCAACGACAACCAGATCGCGCAGTTCTGCGACGACGTCGGAACACTGACCAGCGAAACGGTCGGAGGCGGAGCGAAGGAGTTCAAGCATCCCGACGGCAAGTCCGCCGGCAAGCGCCTCGTCACGCGAACGAACATCCATTACAAGTCGCCGAAGCAGAAGGGACGTGCCGACGACCCGTCGGACGAGAA
>JAMPYE010000261.1 GCA_023700825.1 Thermoanaerobaculia bacterium
GCGTCCTTCTTGATCTTGATCAGGTTCGCCGTCTGCGCGTCTTCGAGCAGATCGCTGAAGGTGTCGTAGCCGTAGTACTCCTCGTTGAAGGCAGGCTTCTTGCGCACCATCGTCTGCTTGACCATGGAGCCCCAGAGAATCTCCTTGTTCTCGCGCATCAGCGCCTTGATCGACTCGATGAGCAGCCGGAAGGCCTCGGCCTGCTTCTTGTCCTTCGCGGCGACCGTCGGCGTGCGGTCGAGCCCGCGGACGAGATCCTCGTAGAAGATGAACTCGTCGCAGTTGTCGATGAGCAGCGCGCTCGAGGAGTTCTTCACGCCGCAGCCGATGACGGCCTTGTCGTTCTCCTTGAGCTTGGAGACGAGCGGCGAGAAGTCGGAGTCGCCCGAGGCGATGACGAAGAGCGAGATGTGCTCCTTGGACCACGACATGTCCATCGCGTCGACGGCGAGGCGGATGTCGGCCGAGTTCTTGCCCGAGTACTGACGGGCGGGAATCTCGATCAGCTCGATCGCGGCCTCGTGAAACTCGCGCTTGTACTCGGGGAACTTGTCCCAGTCGCAGTAGGCGCGCTTGACGACGATCTTCCCCTTGTCGACGAGACGCTCGAGAAGGAGGCTGATGTCGAACTTCTGGTAGTTCGCCTGACGGACGCCGAGCGCGATGTTCTCGAAGTCGATGAAGAGCGCGATCTTCGCGTCGGCGATGGTGGCGCGAGGCGCCGCGACGACGATGTCGTCGTTGTGGTCGGTGGGGCGGTGTGGCATGCGCGTAGTTTAGCGCTTAAAGGCAGGCGGAAGGCGACAGGCGAGAGGCGATGAGCAGGCTCCGTGCAGCACAACACAATGAACGCGGAATGCAGAATGCAGAACGTCGAATGAAGAAATGGGTGATCAGCTAGCCGTTTCTACATTCAAACTTCTGCATTCAGCGTTCTGCATTCATTGTTTTCTGCTGGTGCCACCTACACCAAGTACGCGACCGCGAACCCGACCTGCGCGGTCATCATCATCAGGTACATGTGCCGCCACGAGGGGTGGTTCTCGGTCGAGGTGAGCTCGTCGGGATTGCGCAGCAGGAGCCATGAGGTATACGCGCCCCATAGCGCGAGGCCGACTCCGAGGATCGAGAGGAAGGCTGCGTTGCCGGTGAGGATCGTGAGCCCCGGGGCGAACGGGTCTTCGAGCACTGCGCCGAGAGGCATGAGCAGCCAGGGGAGCACGAAGAACGGTGCCATGATCTGCGCCGAGCGGCGCGCGCCGTACTTGATCGGAAGCGTGATGCAGCCCCCGGCGCGGTCGCCCTCCATGTCGGAGAAGTCTTTCGTCGAGGCTGCGCCGATGAGGAAAAGCATGAAGATCGAGCCGATGAACCAGGGCTCGCTCGATCCGACGCGCGCAACCATCGACCAGCCGGCGACCTTGAGGAGGCAGCCGCGAGGGACGGCGATCGTCACGTTCGCCCAGATGCCGAAGCGCTTCGTGCGCCCGAGCTCGGGCAGCGAGTAGACGAGCGTGAAGACGAGCCCCGCGACGTAGATGAAGAAGCACTCGTGCGCCGAGAGAGGGGCGAAGAGCTTGGCGCTCCACGTCTGATACGGGTGAACGACGACGAGCCAGGTCGGCACGATCGCGAGCGCGTACCAGAGCAGCGTCGTGTTCCACGCGCTCCGCATCGTCATCGCGCCGGTGCAGAGCGGTCGCGACGGCTTGTTGATCCGGTCGATCTCGAGGTCGGCGATCTGGTTGATCGCGTTCGACGCCGCGTTGAGAAACGACGCGCAGAGCGAGCCGAGCACGACGGTGAGAATCACGCTCGTCGTGAGCGTTCGCGTCGGGTCGGGGTTGTGCGCCGAGCCCCACGCGCAGATCGCGCCCGAGATGATCCCCAGCAGCGGCGGCAGCAGCGTGAACGGGCGGGCGAGATCGACGTAGCGCTTCACGGCGCCGAAGTGTGTCGCTGCCGCCGGGAAAGATCAAGCGCCGCCCCCTCGTGGCCGAACTTGAAGAAGCTGGCCACAAGGAGCGATGGCGGCACATGAGTATCCTGGCTGGCTGCGATGGAAAACCGCGGAAAAGTCGTGCGTTCGGGTGCGGGCGCATTTTTCCGCGGAGGTCGCGGGAGTGGAGGCCGGAGGTGGGTTTCACGCTCTCCGAAGCTGTGGCAGGGCGGCGGATTTCCTGCGGAAAGGGCGTCGGCCAACCCTGTGAAAACAGGGAGGAAAGCCTGCGGTAAAGCTGTGGCAAACGGCGGTGCGGATGTGGAAAACTCGGCGGAAATCCTGTCGAATCCCGGCGGAATGTCTGCGGTAATGTTGTGAATCCCTAAGTCTCATCAATACAGCGATTTGCACATCATGTGGTGTAAATGTTAAGGGGACACCACAAGATGTTGTGGTTTGCGGTTGACACCTGCGGAGATGAGGTCTATAAATAGTCATTCGCGGCACAATCGAGTCTGAATCGGAGGGGCGATGAAGGGTTCGAAGAGTCATCTGCGTTTGAGTCCGGCAGCTTCACTTCGCAGCGTATCGCTTCACATTCGCGAAACGCAGGTCATCGCGAAGGTCCGGACCCCGATCCCGGTGACGACGCGGCCCGGACTCAAGATTCAGGCGAGATAGTGTCGTTCCAGACGAAATAAAGACCAGTCGGCAATTGGAAGTTTGAGCTGGAGGTGAGGGCGTGGGCGTGATGCGAAAGGGGGAAGTCACCTCATTCGGAAATCGCGCTCGTTCCCGGGCCTCCAGCCTTTCTTGTCTTCGCGCCGGCCGCAACTTACAAGAGGGTAAGGAGACGTAGTCATGTCCATCGAAGTCACGACGCACGAGCCGGTCCGCCAGCCTTCGCGCACGAAGAACCGCAACAAGCCCAAAGAAGGCGGGATCTCCGTCGAGCGCTACTTCACGAAGGAAGGGGTCGACCCGTTCGACACCTGCGAGTGGGAGATGCGCAGCGCGTCGATCACGAACGAGCGTGGCGAGGTCGTGTTCGAGCAGCGTGACGTGGAGATGCCGAAGTTCTGGTCGCAGATGGCGACCAACGTCGTCGTCTCGAAGTACTTCCGCGGCACGCTCGGCGCGGCGGACCGGGAGTCGTCGGTGCGCCAGCTGATCGGCCGCGTGGTGCGGTCGATGGTCGGCTGGGGCCGTGATGGCGGGTACTTCGCCACGGCGGCCGACGAGGCGACGTTCCGCGACGAACTGACGCACATCCTGCTCTACCAGATGGCGTCGTTCAACTCGCCGGTCTGGTTCAACGTCGGCATCGAGCCGAAGCCGCAATGCTCCGCGTGCTTCATCAACTCGGTGCAGGACACGATGGACTCGATCCTCGGGCTGGCGAAGACCGAGGGGATGCTCTTCAAGTACGGCTCGGGAACGGGCTCGAATCTCTCGTCGATCCGCTCCTCGAAGGAGAACCTCGCGGGCGGCGGCACGGCCTCGGGCCCGGTGTCGTTCATGCGCGGCTACGACTCGTTCGCCGGCGTGATCAAGTCGGGCGGCAAGACGCGCCGTGCGGCGAAGATGGTCATCCTCAACTCCGACCATCCCGACATCGTCGACTTCGTCAACAGCAAGGCGAGCGAGGAGCGGAAGGCGTGGGCGCTCATCGACGCCGGCTATGACGGCGCGTTCAACGCCGTCGGCGGGGCGTACGACTCGGTGCAGTTCCAGAACGCGAACCACTCGGTGCGCGTGACCGACGACTTCATGCGCGCCTTCGAGCTCGACGGCGAGTGGACGACCTGGTCGGTCACCTCGCCGAAGCGCCCGATGGAGACGATGAAGGCGCGCGAGCTGATGCGCCAGATCTCGGAGTCGGCGTGGCTCTGCGGCGATCCCGGCATGCAGTTCGACACGACGATCAACGACTGGCACCCGTGCCCGAACACGGCGCGCATCAACGCGTCGAACCCGTGCTCGGAGTACATGTTCCTCGACGACTCGGCCTGCAACCTCGCCTCGCTGAACCTGATGAAGTTCCACAGCGAGCAGGGCTTCGACGTCGAGGCGTACCGCGCCGCGCTGCGGGTCGTCATCACCGCGCAGGAGATCACGGTCGACTACGCGTCGTACCCGACGGCGGCGATCGAGAAGAACTCGCACGACTACCGCCCTCTCGGCATCGGCTACGCCAACCTCGGCGCGGTGCTGATGGCGCGCGGCCTTCCGTACGACTCCGAAGAAGGGCGTGACTTCGCGGCGGCGATCACCGCCGTGCTCTCGGGCGAGTCGTACCTGCAGTCGGCGAAGATCGCCGGCAAGGTCGGCCCCTTCGCCGGCTACGCGGTGAACGAGGAGCCGTTCCTTCGCGTGATCGACAAGCACCGGCGCGCGGCCTACATGATCAACCCGCGGCACGTGCCGGACGATCTCGTCCTCGCGGCGCGCCAGACCTGGGACGCGGCCTACGACGAAGGTCGCCGCAACGGCTTCCGCAACGGACAGATCTCGGTGCTCGCCCCGACCGGAACGATCGCGTTCATGATGGACTGCGACACCACCGGCATCGAGCCCGACATCGCCCTGGTGAAGTACAAGAAGCTCGTGGGCGGCGGCATGCTGAAGATCGTGAACAACACGGTCCCGGTTGCCCTCAAGCGCCTCGGCTACGACCAGAAACAGGCGACCGACATCGTCAACTACATCGACGAGAACGACACGATCGAAGGTGCGCCGCACCTGATCGACGCGCACCTCAGCGTGTTCGATTGCGCGTTCAAGGCGGCGAACGGAACCCGGTCGATCCACTACAAGGGTCACATCAAGATGATGGCGGCGGTGCAGCCGTTCATCTCGGGCGCGATCTCCAAGACGATCAACATGCCGAACGAGGCGACGGTCGCCGAGATCGAGCAGGCCTACTACGAGGCGTGGAAGCTCGGCCTCAAGGCGGTCGCGATCTACCGCGACGGCTGCAAGCGCTCGCAGCCGCTCTCGACGAAGCGGGACAAGGGCGTGGCCGAGACGCTCACCGCCGAGCAGCGCGCCGTGCGCCGCAAGCTCCCTGACGAGCGCGAGGCGATCACGCACAAGTTCTCGGTCGGCGGCCACGAGGGCTACATCACCGTCGGCAAGTACGAGGACGGCACCGCGGGCGAGATCTTCATCACGATGGCGAAGGAAGGCTCGACGATTTCCGGCCTCATGGACTCGTTTGCCACGATGACGTCGCTCGCGCTGCAGCACGGCGTTCCGCTGCAGCTCCTGGTCGACAAGTTCTCGCACACGCGCTTCGAGCCCTCGGGCTTCACGAAGAACCCCGAGATCCCGATGGCGAAGTCGATCATGGACTACATCTTCAAGTGGCTCTCGATCAAGTTCCTCTCTCGCGAGAGCCAGCTCGAGGCGGGTGTCATCAAGCGCGACGAGGAGCCGGCTCCCGTGGTCGAGGCTGCTCCCGCCGCGACCGAGACCAAGGCGATCGGCAACGTCGTCGAGCTCGGCACCGAGGACAAGCGCTTCATCAACCGGATCAAGACCGAGACGCGCGGCGAGGCTCGTCCCGCCCGCGTCGGATTCGAAGAGCCGCCGAAGCAGAAGGCGACGTTCCTGCACCAGCAGGACGCTCCTTCGTGCAGCGACTGCGGATCGATCATGGTGCGCAACGGCGCTTGCTACAAGTGCCTGAACTGCGGCTCCACGAGCGGCTGCAGCTAGAAGCTGGGGAATGGCAGGGGTGCCGGGCCCGCAAGGGTCCGGCACCGCGAATCCGGGCGAAGCACGGGTGCCGGATTCGCAAGGGGATGATGGAACAGGACGATATTGGGTTCCCCGAGTCGCCGATGGAAATGGCCTCGTGGGTTCGCGACCGTTCTCTCAAGGTCGTCAGGGATCTCTCCAGCGTCATCGGTTTCGTGAAGCACGAGATCGAGATTCCGGACGACCTCCAGGGTCATCTTCATTTCCCGCTCTCCGCGGCGCTCGCCAACGCGATCAAGCTCGCCGCGTTTTCCTCCGGACATCACATTACCGCCGACGAGCTCTCGAGCCTCATCGGCGCGATCTACGAGCGTGGCCCCGACGGCTTCGACGAGCTCGTCGTGCGGCTGAGCAGTCTCGAAGAGCCGATCAGTGGCGGCGCGGAACCCGATTCAGACAGCTGAACTTGCATGGGAGGGTGTGAAGCGTGAGCAAGAGCAAATTCGAACTGCTGGACGAAGCGCTGCTGTTCGAGATGGGGGGGACGCGCCGCCTGCTTCGCGGGCTGCGCGAGGCAGTGGCAGGAGAGCGCGCGCGAGGCGATTTCGACCAGGCGCTCGAGCGCTGGCTGGTCCTCAAGGCCGACCTCGACACCGACCTCGCCACCGGTGGCGGAAAGTTCGTCACCGATTTCATGGCGGGCATCGAGCCGACA
>JAMPYE010000262.1 GCA_023700825.1 Thermoanaerobaculia bacterium
CCTCTGCCTGCGCCGGCCATACCGGACGTCAGCCTGGAAGTCAGCGAGATCGACGGGACGATGAAGCGCGTCGAGACCCAGGGATTCGAGATCGAGGTCGAAGGGGGCGCGCTGCGCTACGTCACGGCCGATCTCCTGATGCCGGTGCTCGGCACGGGTGTCGAACGTGTGAGCGATCTTCGGGCGGGGATGAAGGTTCGTGTCCGCTATCTCGAGGTGGGCGACCGGCTCGTGGCACAGAAGATCTCGCTGCTCCGGTAGCGCTGCCAGCCTTTTGAACCATGACCGACGCGACGCCCCGGTCGCTTGACGCTGACTGCGTTGCCGACTCGCTGACGCGTACGCGCGTCGTGATGCTGGTGCTTGCGACGACCGCGTTCGCGGCATTGCGCGTCTGGGGGCGCGCGCGGTCGGCCTGGGACTGGGACGAGTCGCTCTTCGCGCTCGCGCTTCGCGACTTCGACGTCGTCAGGCACAACCCTCACCCGCCGGGTTTTCCGCTTTACGTCGCGGCGGCGCGCGTCGTCGCGCTGCTCGTGCCCGGGGAATTCGAGTCGCTTCGCGCGGTGAACCTCCTCGCCGGAGCGCTGCTCTTTCCGGTCGCGTTCTTCACCGGGCGCGCGACCGGCTTCGGGTTCACGACGTCGTTCGCAGGCGCGGCGCTGCTGTGCGCCGCGCCCAACGTACTCCTGTTCGGAGCAGGCGCGTTCAGCGACGTCCCCTCGCTGGTCCTGTCGCTCGCCGCCGTGACGCTACTGTTGCGCGGCCGCTCCAACTCCGTGGCGTTTCTGCTCGGGATGACGCTGGCCGGGGCCGCCTCCTCGATCCGGATCCAGAACCTGCTGATCTGCGCGTTGCCGTTTCTCCTGGCGCTCCCGCCGCGGTGGCGCGCATCGCGCCGCGCCGTGATCGCCGGCGCGGTTCTCGCGGCGGTCATCGTCGCGACGAGTTACGGAGCGGCGGCAATCGCCACCGGCTCGTGGGCGGGTTACGCGGATGCGATCCGGAGCCACGCCGACTACATTGCGAGGACCGATTCGTGGCGCGGCCCCGATCGCGCTCCGCTGCCGGAAGTCGCAGAGCTCGTCTTCGTCCGCCCGTTCCGCGCCGCGAGCCTTCCTGGAATTCTCTCGGCGCTCGCGCTGCTGGCGCTCGTCGATCTCGCCGTCCATCGTCATCGCCCGACGGCGCTCGTCGCCGGGATGTTCCTGCCGATGATGATCTTCGGATTGCTGATGCTCGACTGGCACAGCATGCCGCGGTTCGCCGTCGCATGGATGCCGTTCCACGCGATTCTCGCGGCGCGTGGAGCGGCGATCCTCGCGACCATGATCCGCTCGTGGCTCCGCACGCCGGTGACCGAAGTGCAGTGGCTGCTCGTGGCTCCGCTCGCCTTCGCGATGGTCCAGCGCACGATGCCGGCGCTCGAGATCATGCGAAACGACGACTCGCCGCCCGTCGCCGCGATGCGCGAAGTCGCCCGGACTCGCGATCCGGCGACGGCGAGAGTCTGGACGACGGAGGGCTCGACGGCCGCGATGGCGCGGCTCGAGCTCCCGGGCTTCGACATTGCTTCGGTGAGGCGCATCGAGGACGTACCGCTCGCGCGCGAGGGGCGCGATGCGATCCTCGTCGCGGAAGGAAACCTCTACGGCGCGGAGAATGTGTTCCGTCGAGCGCGGAAACCGTTCCTCGGTGTCGAGAGGGAGCGCTTTTTCGAAGTGTCGATCGTTCCGGTGGCGTCGATGGTGCAGTTCGGCGAGGGATGGCACGACCCGGACGAGATCATCGCCCCGGCGGTGCGGTGGATGGGCACGGAGTCGCGCATGGCCGTCGGGGCGAGCGGTCGCGACCGGATCGCGACGCTGCATCTCCGGTTGCCCCGCGAGACGGCCGGATTGGCGAACGTGGAGATCGCGCGCGACGGCGTCGTCGTGGCGCAGCTCGAGCC
This sequence comes from Thermoanaerobaculia bacterium, assembly GCA_023700825.1. Taxonomy (GTDB): domain Bacteria; phylum Acidobacteriota; class Thermoanaerobaculia; order Gp7-AA8; family Gp7-AA8; genus JACPDH01. The sequence continues at coordinate 1,952 of JAMPYE010000262.1, forward strand.
CGTCGAAATGGTGTTCGACGTCGACGTGCCACTCGCCGCGAGCAACACGCCGCACGAGATTTCGATCCGCGTCGACCGCACGTTTCGCCCGTCGGAGTCGGAGCCGGGATCGACGGACGAACGTGATCTGGGGCTGCGGCTGTTAGGGCTGGATTTACGGTGAAGTGATGTGGCGCAGGCACTCTTGCCTGCGCGCGGCGCGAAGCGCCGCCGTGAGTTCGAAGTTGAGGCGGACGCGGTCGCCTTCGGCGACACGCAGGCAGGAGTGCCCGCGCCACCTGGCCCGTCGCCGCTACGCCCGCTGCAAGTACTTTCCCGTCACGCTTTCCGGATTCGCCACGAGGTCGGCCGGGGTTCCCTTGGCGATCAAATAGCCGCCGCCGTCGCCGCCGTCGGGCCCCAGCTCGATCACCCAGTCGCACGCTTCGATCATCTCGAGGTTGTGCTCGATCACGAGTACCGAGTTCCCGTGCGCGATCAGGTCGCGGAAGGTTCGGAGCAGCTGGCGCACATCCTTCGTCGACAGCCCCGTCGTCGGCTCGTCGAAGAGGAAGAGCCGTCGCGCTTTCGTCTTTTCGGTGCCGACGAGAAACGACGCGAGCTTGAGCCGCTGTGCTTCGCCGCCCGAGAGCGACGCGGTCGACTGGCCGAGGCGAAGGTAGCCGAGCCCGACGGAGCGGAGCGCGTGGAGACGCTTGAGGATCTTGCGCTTGTCGACGAAGAAGCGGAACGCGTCGTCGATCGTCATCCTCAGGATGTCGTCGGCACTCGCGCCCTTGTAGCGCACCTTGAGAACGCGGTCACCGAAGCGGCGCCCATTGCACTTCTCACAGGTCACCTCGACGTCTGCGAGGAACTGCATGTCGATGACGACCGTCCCAGCCCCCTCGCACGCGTCGCAGCGGCCTCCGGCTGTGTTGAACGAGAACATCCCCGGCGTGATGCCGTTCAGCTTCGCGCCGGTCGTCTCGGCGAGGATCTGCCGGATCTCGTCCCACGCCTTCACGTAGGTCGCGGGATTCGAGCGCGTCGAGCGGCCGATCGGCGACTGGTCGACCAGCTGGATGTCGTCGATCTGCGCGACGCCTTCGATCTTGCGGAAGCGGCCGACGTCGAGCCCCGGAACCGCGCGGAAGTTCTTCTGGTAGCCGTTGAAGAGGCAGTCGCGGATCAGCGTCGACTTCCCCGAGCCCGACACTCCCGCGACCGCGACGAGGCGGTCGAGCGGGATCTCGACGTCGATCTCCTTCAGGTTGTTGCCGCTCGCTCCGAGGATGCGAATGCTGTTCGCGCCGTCGTGGTGGCGGCGCGAGCGTGAGGCGCGAGGCTCCTCCATCGACTCGATGGGAGGCCCGTCGTCGGTGTCCGCCGCCTGCCGCACCTCCCACTCGGGAGGTTTGCCCGTCCAGACGAGCTGGCCGCCGAGCTCGCCGGCGCCCGGGCCGAGCTCGACGATCTCGTCGGCGCCGCGGATCACGAGGGGATCGTGCTCGACGACGACCACGGTGTTCCCCGCGTTCCGGAGCCTGTGCAGGACCGTCAGCAACCGCGAGCTGTCGCGCGCGTGGAGACCCACGGTCGGCTCGTCGATGACGTAAAGCGTCTCGGTCAGGCCGCTGCCGAGTGCCGCGGCGAGGTTGATTCTCTGTGCCTCGCCCCCGGAAAGCGTGCGCGTCTGCCGGTCGAGCGTGAGGTACGAGAGCCCGACTTCGTCGAGGTAGACGAGCCGGTTAAGAACTTCGCGCCGCAGATGCCCGGCCACCGCCTCTTCCTGCTTCGTCAGCGGGAGATACTCCCAGAAGCGGCGCGCCGCGCCGACGTTCATCGAGAAGAGCGACACGACGTTCTGGTCGCGAAAGCGGACGTTGTGCGCCTCGCGCCGGAGGCGGCTCCCTTCGCACTCGAGGCACTTCTCGTAGCTTCGGAACTTCGCGAGCTTCACGCGGACGTGGATCTTGTACTTCTTCGTCTCGAGCCAGTCGAAGAAGCCCTTGATGCCGTACCACGAGCCGCGTCCGGCGTAGACGACGTCCCATTCCGCAGGCGTCAGCTCCTTGACCGGCACGGTCATCCGCACCTTGTGCTTCGCTGCCGCCTTGCGCAGGTCGTCGTAGCAGTCCTGGTAGCCCTCGGAGTTCCACGCCGCGATCGGGTTCTCGTCGAGCGTGAGCGAGCGGTCGGGGACGACCTTGTCGAGGTCGATGCCGATGACGCGGCCGTAGCCCTGACACGACTCGCAGGCGCCAAGCGGCGAGTTGAACGAGAAGAGGTGAGGTGTCGGATCCTGGAACTCGCGGCCGCAGCGGTCGCAGGAGAAACGCGAGGAGAAGCGGTGGCTCTCCCAGCCCTTGGGTGTGTCCTCGAGCACGTTGACGAGGCCGCGCGCGATCGAGAACGACTGCTCGATCGCCTCGGCGACCCGCGAGCGGTTCTCTTCCTTGACCTGTAGGCGCCCGACGACGACGTCGATGAAGGTCGTGTCGCCGAGGTCGAACGAGGTGAGGTCCTCGATCTTCCCGTCGACCCAGATGCGGACGAAACCGCCCTTTGCGAGCTGCGCGACGACCGCGTCGCGATGGTCGGGCTCGAAGAACAGCGGAGCGGCGACGATGACGCGCGCGCCGTCCAGCGACGTCATCACGCGCGAGGTGACCGACTCGGGGCTCTCCCGTCGCACCTGGTGGTTGCAGTCGGGACACCAGGTCTCGCCGCACCAGGTGAGGAAGAGCCGGACGTAGTCGGCGAGCTCCGTGGCGGTGGCGACGGTGGAGCGGGCGTTCTTGACCGTGTTGCGCTGCTCGATCGCGATCGCAGGGAGGATGTTCTCGATCTCGTCGACGTCGGGGCGCTCCATCCGCTCGAGGAACTGCCGGACGTAGGTCGACATCGATTCGACGAACCGGCGCTGTCCCTCGGCGTAGAGGGTGTCGAACGCGAGCGAGGATTTGCCTGACCCCGAGACTCCGGTGATCACGGTGAGGCGCCGGTGCGGGATCTCGACGTCGATCCCCCGGAGGTTGTGGGTGCGCGCTCCGCGGATGTGGATCGAGTGCGCCGTCATCGGTCGAGAGCAAACGCCGCAGGAGTTTCCAAATTTCCGGCGCAGTTTGTGACGCGGCGCTACAGGGCCCGGTGAGCGGTTGGCCTCCGCGCGGTGATCGCCCGTACTGCGCGACGTGCCGTTGCGGCGCGAGACTGAAGGCGGGCCGGTTTCCTCTCCGCCGGGAAGGGAGCCGCGGAGGAGGCGAAAATGCTTGCTGAGCTGCTGTTCGTCCCGATCGTTCTCGCGCTCGTCGCGATGGTCTTCGTCGTGATCGACTACCGCAAAGCGTTGCAGGAGTGGAGCGCGCCCCGCCACACGATCTGCCCGCGCGACAACTCCCCGGTGGACGTCCAGGTCGACGCGCGCGCGGCGGCGCGAACCGCTGCGTTCGGCGTGCCCATCCACGTGCGGCTCTCCGGCTGCTCGCACTGGCCCGAGCGTGCGGGCTGCGACCAGCGCTGCCTGCGCCAGGTCTCGCCGGGGCACACGGCGGTGGCCGTGAAGACGGCATAAGGGGGATTGGTACCCGAGTGTGGCGCAGGCACTCCTGCCTGCGCGCGGCGCGAAGCGCCGCTCTGTCGAGGCGCCAGGTTGGAACTTACAGGTCGCCTTCGGCGACGTGCAGGCAGAGGAGTGCCTGCGCCACATGCATGCCTCGCAATTTGCGAGAATGTCCGCATGAACCTCAACCAGGTGACCTTGCCGGCACGCGATGTCGCTCAGTCGGCCGCTTTCTTCCGGCGAATGGGATTCCTCCAGATCGTAGACTCCGACCACTACGCCCGTTTCGAGTGCACCGAGGGCGATTCGACCTTTTCCGTCGAGAATTGCGAGACCGCGCCGGCGGCGCCCGGGGTGAAGGTCTATTTCGAAACCGCGAGGCTCGACGAGTTGGTCGCCGAGCTCGAGGGCAGGGGATTCGTCTTCGACGTCCGGCCGGTCGACCGGCCCTGGCTCTGGCGCGAGGCCTGGCTGCGCGATCCTTCCGGGAACGAGATCTGTCTCTTCCATGCTGGAACGATCCGGAAGAATCCGCCGTGGCGCGTCGAGCGGCGCGGGGCCTGACCGCTCCGCCACGCGCGCTCTTTGCGGTAAACTCCGCGCCATCAGTCCCGGGCGGGGTCGCCGGCATCCGAGAGGTGCACGGCAGGCGCCCTTCCCGATCGCCACATCAGCAGATCAGGAGACGCTCATGTCGAAGAACTACGATGTCGTCGTGCTCGGCGCAGGTCCGGGCGGTTACGTCGCCGCGATTCGCGCCGCACAGCTCGGCCTCAAGGTCGCCGTCGTCGAAAAGAAGTACTGGGGAGGCGTCTGCCTCAACGTCGGCTGCATCCCGTCGAAGGCGCTGCTCCGCAACGC
>JAMPYE010000263.1 GCA_023700825.1 Thermoanaerobaculia bacterium
CCGAAGCTTCGCTTCGGCAAGGAAGGGCGCAAGCTCTGCTTGCGCACTCCACATGGCCTTCTTATCGCCTCTCGCCTTTCGCCTCCCGCCTCCCGCCTCTTCCCCTACTTCGCCCACTTGTCGATCCACGCCAGCACTTCGTTGTGCCAGAGGATCGAGTTCGCGGGCTTGAGCACCCAGTGGTTCTCGTCGGGGAAGTAGAGGAATCTGCTAGGGATGCCCCGACGCTGCAGGGTGGTGAACGTCGCCATGCCCTGCGTCTCGACGACGCGGAAGTCCAGGCCTCCGTGAACTACGAGCATCGGCGTCTTCCACTTCGAGACGTGGTCGATCGGGTTGTGCTTCGCGTACGCGGCGGGGTTCTCCCACGGCGTGCCGTGATGCTCCCACTCGGGGAACCAGAGCTCCTCGGTGTCGAAGTAGGCGAATCGTTCGTCGAGGTTGCCGTCGTGGGAGACTAGGGCGCGGAACCGGTCGGGCCACTGCCCTGCGATCCAGTTGATCATGTAGCCGCCGTACGAGGCGCCGAGGGCGACTGCGCGGTCGGGGTTGATGAACGGATACTTCGCGACTGCGGCGTCGAATCCCTTCTGCAGGTCCTCGAGCGGCGCGCCGCCCCAGTCGCCGCGGATCGCGTCCGTGAAGGCCTGGCCGTAACCGGTCGAACCGTGGAAGTCGACCATCACGGCGACATAGCCGGCGCCCGCGTAGAACTGCGGGTTCCAGCGGTAGTGGAAGTGATTGCTCATCGAGCCCTGGGGGCCGCCGTGGATGAGGAACGCGAGCGGGTACTTCCTGGCCGGGTCGAAGTCGACGGGCTTCACGATCCACGCGTAGACCGTGTCGCCATGAGCGCCCTTGAAGCTGAACTGCTCCGGCTCGCCCCAGCGCGCGGCGGCGATCTCTGCGGCGTTCACGCTCGTCAACTGCTTGACCGTCTTGCCGTCGAGCGTCGTCGAGTAGAGCTCCACCGGCGACTTCAGGTGATCCATGTCGAAGATTACGCGATTGCCCGACAGGCCGGCGATCGAGCCGATCCATCCTTTCTCCACGATCGTCGTCACCTTGCCGGTGGCGACGTCGACGGCGAAGAGCGACTGGTGCCCAAGGTTCGTCGCGATGGTGTAGATCGTCCTGCCGTCGGACGACCATGAGATTGCCTCGGCCGAGCGATCCCATTTCGGCGCGATCTCGCGCGCCTTGCCGTCGGGCCAGGAGCGAACCATCAGCGCGTAGCGGTCGGCCTCGAAGCCGGGACGGGCCATTGCCAGGTACGCGAGCTGCCTGCCGTCCTTCGAGAAGACGGGGCGCGTGTCCCAGGCCTCGTTTTCCGCGGTGAGGTTTTTCGGCGCGGTGCTGCCGTCGGCCGGCGCGACGAAGAGGTCGAAGTTCGTCGACCAGGCTTCCTCGCGACCCATATCCCGCGCGGTGAAGACCACGGCCTTGCTGTCCGGCGTGAACATGAATTCTTCGGAGCCGCCGAAGGGCTTCGAAGGCGCGTCCGCGTCCATGGCCTTCATGACGTCGACCGGCTCGCCGCCGCTCGCGGACATGACGAAGACGTGCGAGCGGCGCCCGTCCATCCAGGTGTCCCAGTGACGGAAGAAGAGAGAGTCGTAGCTTCGCCCCGTCGCCTTGTTCGCGGCACGTTCCGCGAGCTTCTTTGCAGTCTCGTCGATCGACGTCCCCGGGAAGACCTCGGCGGAGAAGGCGATCAGCGTTCCGTCCGGGGAGGCGATCACGTTCGAGGCGTCGATCGGCAGGCGCGTCACCTGTGTCGCTTCGCCCCCGTCGATCGGCATCTTCCAGATCTGAGACGAACCCGAGCGGGACGACACGAACCAGATCCACCTTCCGTCGGCGGACCAGCGTCCGCTCGTGTCGGCAGCCGGGTGGCTCGTGAGTTGGCGCAGTCCCGTGCCGTCGGAGCCGACGAGCCAGAGGTCGTTGAGACCCTTGTTCGCGGCCAGGTCGTTCGTGCGAAGCGTGAAAAGCACTGCCTTGCCGTCCGGCGAGAGCTGCGGGTCGGAGACCCGCTTCATCGCCCAGATGTCCTGGACGCCGAACGGGTGCGTCTCCGCGGCGATTGCCGGAAAGGTCGTGATGAGCGCGAGGATCGCGAGGACGAAGACGGTGCGGCGCATGATGCCTCCTGAAGGTGCGAAATGCAGCAACGATCGGAGCGCGAGCGTAGGGTGACGGTCGGCGGGGAGTCAAGCGCGGATGTCACGAAAGGGGCGTCCGCGAATTACAATTCGGAAAGGACTGCGATCGGGCGTGTCGAAGTACATCCAACGAGTGGTGCTGGGCGCCGGCAAAGTGCGCTGGGTCGGCTGGGAGATCGATGGTGTCGGCACCGAGATCCCGGGGCTGATTCTCGCCGACAGCATCGCCGAAGAGGACATTCTCGGCCTCGGCGTGAAGACCTACGTGCCGATGGCCTTCGAGGATTTTCTCGGCATCGGCGCGCAACTCGCGACGAAGCCGCAGAAGCTCGACGATCAGGACATCGAGTACAGGCTCGATGCTCTCCGCGTGGCGCTCGACCGGCTTTTCGATCGCGAGTTGCGCGACGTCTCCAGGATGGCGATCAAGGCGATGTTCAGCGGCGTCTCTCTCGCAGACCCGCGAATTCAGGCGCGCCTCCTCGAGTGGGAGAGCGACGGCGCGGTTCAGATTCTCGGCACCGAGGAGTGCTACCTGAGGATCGTGCGACGGCTCTGATCACGCTGACGTGCCGGAACCACGGCGGGACCGAACGACTGTCGTCCCGACGACTGAGCGGCAGCGAAGGAGGAGGGACCTCGCAGGGTAGTACACAGGTGCAATGTGCGAGGCGGGGTGGGGCTTACGACTCCATGCGTACTAGCCTGCGGGATCCCTCCTCGTTGCGCTCGTCGGGATGACAACGCCTTCGGGATCACGACGCCGTTGCCATGACAACGCTCGTCGGGACGCAACCGCTCCGCTACCGCGCGGTCCCAGCCACTACGCCAGCTTTCGCGCCTCTTCCGGCTGCTCGAACGTGAACACGACGAGCGTCTGGTCGTCCTCGGGCGGGCGGTTGTTCGTGAATTTCTTCACCGACTGCAGCACCGCCTTCTTGATCTCCTCGGCCGACTGCGTCGCCGCGCCCTCGAGCACGCGCTCGAATCGCTCGAAGCCGAATGGCTCGCCGCGATCGTCGACCGCCTCGATCAAACCGTCCGAGTAGAGGACGAGCCGGTCGCCCGGCCGGAACTGCACGGTCAGCTCGCGGAACGGCTCGCGCCGCTTCACGCCGAGGGGGAAGCCCCACGACGACAGGCACTCGAGTGATCCCGTGGCTGCGCGGTAAAGGTACGGATCGAGGTGTCCGGCCGACGAGAAGCGCAGCGTCTGCGTCGCAGGGTCGAGGATGCCGAAGAAGAAGGTCATCATCATCCGTGGCGGCGCAGTCTTCATCACGTTGTTGTTGAGCACTTCCATCACGCGCACGGGCGAGGGATCGTGTTCGACCTGCACGAGGAGCGCCGCCTTGGCCATCGCCATCACGATGCCGCTCGTCAGCCCGTGGCCCGCGACGTCGCCGAACGCGACGCCGATCCGCTCGTTCTGGAGCTCGAGGAAGTCGAAGTAGTCGCCTCCGATCTCCGTCGCGGCGCGATAGTGCGACGAGATCGTCATCCCGTCGATCGACGGGTCACAGGCGGGGAGCAGCGCGGCCTGAATGCGGTTTGCCGCGTCGATTTCCGCCTTCACTCGCTCCCGCTCCACGATGCGGCGCACGTGCGGGGCCAGGTCGTCGTAGTGGTACTCGATCTCGCGCCGCGTGATCAGGCCCGCCAGTGCGATCGCCAGGATCAGCCCCAGCGGCAGCGCGGCTGCGACGAGGGGCATCGTCTGCGCATCGCCATCGGCCACGCGCGCGAAGGGGAGCACCTGCATCATCAGCGTCGCGCCGAAGAGGGTCACTGTCGCCGCGAGCAGATCCCATACGGCGAAGACGATCGCTGCTACCGCGACGAGCCCGAAGCCGAAGACCAGCGACCAGATTTCAGGAGTGAGCGGCGCGCTCACCGACACGACGGTGCCGAGCGCGACCGCGACGAGCATCGCCGCCGGCCGGCTGGTCTTCCGGCGCAGCGCACCCATGACGAAAAGGAATGACCCGACCGCGATGGTGATCGCCGTGGAGAGCGATCCGACGATCGCCACCCAGGGGCTTCCGCTGAAAGCGAAAGCCGAGGGCATCATCTGGAATCCAGGGTGCGCGAGGCCCGTCACGACCGGGACCGCGGAGACGAGCAGGGCGAAGCCCGCCGCGGCCGGGGCGCTGAGCGCTCCGGCGAGGAGGCTTCGCCCGACGGTCGCGTTGATCGGATCGCGTCGGAGGATCGCGTCGAAGGAGGCGAGACGCTCGCCCCATCGCTCACGCGTGTAGCTCTCGCCCACGGACCATGCGAGGAAGACCAGGACTGCGATCGGAAGCTGGATGAAGAGAAGCCCGAGGGCGAAGTTCGACCACGCCGTGCTCCGCGCGTCCATTGCGCCCAGTTGCAGGCCGAACGACGCCTCGCGAAACGTTCCCGCTCCCGCAAAAACCGCGAGGACGAGCATCAAGGCGAACAGGAAGCCGGCGACGCCAATGCCGACCTCTCCCTCGTGGTATTTCTTCAGGAAGATGATCAGCAGGACGAGCAGCATGCCGAACAGCAGCACGACCTTTGCCATGAAACCGCCGACGAACTCGCGCGCGAACTCGAGCGGGCTGCCGTCCCGGTTCTCCTCGATCAGGCTCCAGCCCGAGAATGTGTCGCCGATAAAATGCACGCCGACGAGGTAGACGATGTTGCCGCTCGGGAAGCTGGTCGGCACGCGATAGCGGAACGTGTGGTCGGTCCGCTTCAGGAGAACGTTCGGGCGGTCGCTTTCGAAGACGGGGCTCGGCGCTCCCACGAGAACTCGCGAGCGGATGAACTCGTCGGCGCGTTGCCGAAGCGCGTCGGGTGTCGCGGCAGGGGCCACTTCCTCGTTGCGGGGCGTGCGACGTGCCCCGATGATTTTTCCATTACGGTCTACCGCCGCCCAGCCAAAGGCGGGGAACTTCGCCTGTCCCGGCCGGTGGTAGATGACCTGCCAGTATCCGATGCGCGGTCCCACGACAGGGTCGCTGTCCGCGAGGCGCCGCAGCTCGGGGTCTTTCGCGAACTCCTTCTCGAGGCTGGGCTCGGTGCTCCAGACCGCGATTGCATAGGCCGCATCGACGTCGATCCCGACTTCGCGCGCCGCCTTGTCTGCGATCTGCAGGGCCTGCGATTTCGTGACCGAGATCCCGTGGGGCAGCGATGGATCGAACACCGGCAGCAGCGTGAAAAACGCCACGAGGCCCGCGATGCATGCGACTGGCAGCAGGAATCGTCTCATCGGCTCTCCGTGACCCGTCCCGAATCGGCCGCTCATGCCGGCCGCTGACCGACTATACGGAAGATTGCGGATCTTGTTCAGTGCCCGCCAGACGATTCACAAACCTCTGACAGGCCTCGATGAATTCGGCCGCCCACTCGTGCCCGCCGTCGAACGCGCAGCCCTCGGCCGGGCATCCCGCATTGGCGAGCCGAGCGAGGTCCGATTCGTATTTCGCCCTCGTGTACCACTCGTCGAGACTCCCGCCGCCGATAAGGGCGGAGGGCACGCCCGCGAGCGCGGCAGGCGTGAGCTCGGGAGGGATGTCGCCACCCAGCGCGATCACTGGTGCGGGGTTTTCCGCCGCCGCGCGCCATGCCATCGTGGCCCCCTGGGAAAACCCGACGAAAACCGTGCGAGCGTCCGGTGTCGTGGCTTCGGCGCGCGCGGCGGCAATTACGCGCGCGGCGTACTCGAGGTTGTCGGCCAGCATCAGCTCGCGGTCCTCGCGCGTCATCCAGCTCGCCACGACCTGTTGCTGGCTGCGGCTGTAGAAGCGGTGAAGCCCCTGGACGGCCACTAGCGTCGCCTCGGCCGGGGCGATCGCGCGCAGCGGTTCGAGGATCGCGTGCGCGTTCTGCGCGTAGCCGTGAAAGCCGACGAGGAGCAGGCGCGACGGGCCGTCACCCGTGTGCTCGAGCAGGTAGCGCCCGTGCAGTGTCGTGGCGATGGTGCGTACGTTCGGGTCGGTCATGGCGTGGGGGATTGTAGGCGAAAGACAAGAGGCGAAAGGCGAAAGACGAAAGGCGATCCACTGCGACGCGATGCCCGTGTCGTCCCGACGACCGAGCGTCAGCGAGGGAGGAGAGACCTCGCAGGCTAGTACAGATGATGTCGTCAGCCGCTGATCATCGGCGCATGTCGCACGTCCGTACTACCCTGCGAGATCCC
>JAMPYE010000264.1 GCA_023700825.1 Thermoanaerobaculia bacterium
CGCTATCAGTCACACGCATGGGAGGAGCCGTCGCTCGACAAGGACGCGAGGGCATTCCTCGCGAAGAGCGACCCTGCGTCTCTCGAAAAATTCGACGCGAAGGTCGCGAAAACACGCGCCGCCGCGCAGGCCACGGGCCCCGTCATCAACTTCCTCGCCGAGAGCTGGGACCTCGAACGCTATCCGAAGCGCGACAACATGGTCGTGGTCGAGACGAAGCCCGGGGTTCCGACCGAGAGCTGGATGAAGCTCGTCCTCGACGAGAGGCTTCCCGCGATCGAAGGCACGGCGGTGCCGGGCAAGACGCAGGAGTTCACGGTTCAGCTCGAGCGGACCCTCTTCGTCGAGCACGCCGAGCACTGCCGCTCGCAGTGCGACCCCGACCGCTGGAACGCGATCCGATTCCGTTCGCGCGTCAAGAAGGCCGAGGCTGCGAAGCAGTTCTCGGTCACCGACGTCACGAAGCCGTCGGCAGAGAAGAAGCTCAAGCGCACCGACGCGAAATCCACTGACGAGATCGTCGAGTACGACGTCACGAACTGGATGACGGTCGAAGAGGCCGGCTTCGGCGCGCAGCCTCCCGTGACCACGTGGCGCGTGCAGATCGGTGAAGAGCTGACCGCGCAGGACGGTCAGAAGCTCGGCTACAACTTCGTCAGCATCATCGAGAACTGGCACCGCTGTGCCTACGCGAGCTTCGGCGACGGGCACGGCGTCTGGGAAGCCGACGGAGGCATGACACTCCCCTTCTACGCCCGCAATTTCCGCCGGGCGCGGCAGTGGGCCGCACCTCTCGGGGCGGAGGAGCTGATGCCGACGATCCTGCGGCTGCAGGAAGAGAGCTATTTCCGCGTCGCTCCCGATTCCGAGCCGGTCGACCGCAAGCTCGGCGTCACTCCCGACAAGGTTCAGTCGCACGGCCTCGACCTCACCACGGCCCTCGCCGGCTCGAAGCACGGCGTCTTCTGGACGGCGGTCGAGCCCGACGAGGCGATCGACAAGGCGGCCGAGTGCGATCCCGATCGCCCGACACGCGCCTCGATCGTGCAGGTCACGAACCTCGGCATCCACGTCAAGGACAGCCCGGTCAACACGCTCGTCTTCGTGACCCGGCTCGACGATGGCAAGCCCGTCGCCGGGGCCAACGTCGCGATTCGCACCCGAGAGAACAGCGTCGTGTGGTCCGGCACGACCGGCGCGGACGGCGTGGCCATCGCCCCGAACACCGACCTCCGCGACGAGGAGGACTACTGGAAGCTCCAGTTCATCGTCACGGCCGAGAAGGACGGCGACTTCGCCTACGTCGGCAGCGACTGGGACGAAGGGCTCAACGGCTGGGAGTTCGGCCTCGACTTCTCCCGCTACACCGCGAAGCCGATGCTCCGCGGCGCGGTCTTCGCCGACCGCGGCGTCTACAAGCCGGGCGAGGAAGTCCACTTCAAGGCGATCCTGCGCAGCGACACCGCTGCCGGGATGAAGCTCCTTCCCGCGGGATCGAAGGCGAAGATCCTCGTCACCGACAGCCAGGGCGAAGAGGTCGACTCGCGGGAAATCACCCTCGGCGAGTGGAGCAGCGCCGAGTGGACGATGACGATCTCGAAGTCCGCGTCGTTAGGCGACTGGTCGGTCTCCGCCGAGGCCGCAGAGCAACGCGGCAACATCTACGGCAATTTCCTCGTCGCCTCGTACCGGCGCCCCGACTTCCGCGTCGACGCGACGCTCTCGGGCGAGACCGGCATCGCCGGCGATCCGCTCGATGGGCACGTCGAGGCCCGCTATCTTTTCGGTGGCGCCATGGCTGAACGCGACATCGCCTGGACCTTCCGCCGATCGATGACGTTCGAAGTCCCCGCGCCGATCGCGGCGAAGTATCCCCTCGAGCAGTGGAGCTTCATCGGCTACGTCGGCTACGACGAGGAACGCGTCTCCGACGAGATCCTGAGCCAGGACGAGGTCACGCTCGACGGGAAGGGCGACCTCGACCTGGAGCTCGAGACCAAGGCGAGCCATAGCGTGCCGATGGTCTACACGCTGGAAGGCAGCGTCACCGACGTGTCGCGGCAGACGATCGCCAACCGCGCCTCGCTCGTCGTCCATCCCGCGCCCTGGTACGTCGGCGTGCGCCAGCCTCCGATGTTCGCCGACCAGAAGACCGGGTTCGACACTCAGATTCTCGCGGTCACCCCCGAGGCGCTCGCGACGCCGGGCGTCGACGTGAAGGTCGTCGTGACGCAGCTTCAGTGGAACAGCGTCCGCCGCGCCGAAGGCAACGGCTTCTACACCTGGGACTGGGAGCTCAAGCGGATCGACGCGGGCAGCTACGACGTGACGACCGGGGAGAAGCCCGTACCGCTGCACCTCGACTTCGAGAACGGCGGCTATTTCGAGCTCGTCGCGACGGCGACCGACGACCGCGACCGCTCCACGAAGACGACCGCGCACTTCTACGTGCTCGGCGAGGGCTACACCGCCTGGCGCCGCTACGACCACAACCGCATCGACCTCGTCCCCGAGAAGAAGAAGTACCGCCCGGGCGAGACGGCGCGCGTCATGGTGCAGTCGCCGTGGGAGAAGGCGACCGCGCTCGTCACCACCGAGCGCGAAGGGGTGAAGTCGCATCGCCAGTTCGAGCTGAAATCGACGCAGCAGACGATCGAAATCCCGATCACCGAGGCCGACATCCCGAACGTCTTCGTGTCGGTCGTCCTCGTCCAGGGCCGGACCGGCCCGCCGAAGGAGGACGACCCGAGCGATCCGGGCAAGCCGGCGTTCCGGCTCGGCTACATCGAACTCTCGGTCGAAGACGCGACCAAGCGCCTGAAGGTCGACGTGAAGGCGAACCAGTCGGAGTACCGACCCGCGACGAACGCGAAGATCAGCGTCAACGTGAAGGACGCCGCCGGCAAGCCGGTCGAATCCGAGGTCACGCTGTGGGCGGTCGACTACGGCGTGCTCTCGCTGACGAACTTCCAGACGCCCGACATTCTCGACGACGTCTACGTCAGGAAGTCGCTCTCGGTGCAGGACACCGACAGCCGGCAGCGGATCATCAGCCGCCGCATCCTCACGCCCAAAGGCGGTGACGAGGGCGGCGGCGGCGGTGAGGACGCGTCGGTCGGCGAAGTGCGCAAGGACTTCCGCGTACTCGCGTTCTGGTTAGGCTCGGTCAAGACCGACCGCAAGGGCAACGCCACGACCGACATCAAGCTCCCCGAGTCGCTGACGACCTACCGCATCATGGCGGTCGCCAACGACAAAGCGAACCGCTTCGGCAAGGGTGACAGCGAGATCAAGGTCAACAAGCCGGTGCTGCTGCGCCAGAACTTCCCGCGTTTCCTCTCGGCGGGCGACAAGGCGCTCTTCGGCTCGGTCGTCAACAGCCAGCTCACGAAGGGCGGGCAGGCGACCGTGACGATCGAGAGTCTCGATCCCGACGTGATCTCGATCGAGGGCAACAGCAAGCAGACCATGGAGATCGGGCCGAAGGGAGTGCAGGAAGTCCGCTTCCCCGTCATCGCCCGCGCGGTGGGGAACGCGCGCATTCGCATGACCGTGCGGCTCCTCGGAGAGAGCGACGCGTTCGAGGACGTCATCCCCGTTCGCATTCTCTCGCCGGTGGAAACCGTGGCTGCCTACGGGCAGGCGAAGCCGGACGCGAAGGAGACGGTCGAGATCCCGGGCGACGTGCGCTCCGACGTCGGCGGCATCGACGTCGAGCTCTCGTCGACCGCGCTCGTAGGCCTCGGTGAAGGCGCGCGCTACCTGGTCGACTATCCGTACGGCTGCGCCGAGCAGCGCGCGTCGACGGCCGTGGCTCTGATCCTCGCGTCCGATCTCGGCGAGGCGTTCAAGCTCCCGGGCATCGCGCCGGCCGACATCCGGAAGGTCGCGCAGGAAACCCTGGTCGATCTCGAGCGGTACCAGTGCCCTAACGGCGGCTTCTGGTACTGGCCGGGCGACTGCTTCTTCACCTCGCCCTACCTGACGAGCTACATCCTCCACGTCTACCAGCGCGGCGACGCGCTCGGCTACGACGTGAAGGACTCTGTGATGCAGCGCGCGTACGACTACCTCGAAGCCGAGCTCGCGAAGGAGCAGCCGGTGAACGAAGGCTGGTGGCCGTCGTACACGGCGTGGCAGGCCTACGCCATCAAGGTGCTCGTCGAAGGGGGCCGCAACCAGGACAGCAACATCAACCGGATCTACGGCTACCTCGACCGCATGCCGGTCTTCGCCCTGTCGCACCTCTACGACGCGCTCGCGGCGAAGGGTGAGACGAGCGGCAAGCGCGTCGACGAGCTGCGGCGCCGCATGTTCAACGCGATCCTCCCCGAAGGCGGGAGCGCGCACGTCGAGGAGCTCGCGGACGACTACCTGCTCCTCTTCTGGAACTCGAACATCCGCTCGACCTCGCTCGCGCTCGGCAGCTTCGTCCGCAACAGCAGCGACGAGACGCACGTCGCGAGCATGGTTCGCTGGCTGATGAGCGCGCGGAAGAAGGGGCGCTGGGGCAACACGCAGGAGAACGCGCTCGCGATGGAGGCGCTCGTCGACTACTACAGGAAGTACGAGAGCGAGATCCCCGACTTCACCGCCCTCGTCACGCTCGGGGAGGAGGAGATCGCGCGCGAGGCGTTCAAGGGGCGCTCCACCGTAGCGAAGGGCTCGAGCTTCCCGATGAAGAGCCTGCTGGCGAAGGGGTCGGCGGGCAAGGCGCTCCCGCTCACCTTCCAGCGCGAAGGGACGGGCGTCCTCTACTACATCGCGCGTCTGCGCTACGCGTCGACGACACCCGCAGCGAGCTCGATGAACAAGGGCTTCCAGATCAAGCGGTGGTACTCGCTGGAGAGCGACCCGAAGAAGATCGGAACGACGTACGACGCTGGCGACCTCGTCCGCGTCACGCTGGAGCTGAAGCTTCCGAAGGAACGCCGCTGGGTCGCCGTCACCGATCCGCTCCCCGCCGGCTTCGAGCCGGTGGAGTCGTGGTTCGCGACGACGGCGCTCGACCTCCGCGACGAGCAGCGCTACGGCGAGGAGGCCGAGGAGCAGGACTGGATGACGAGCTGGCGCAAGGGAGGCTTCGATCACATCGAGCGCCACGACGACCGCGTCAATCTCTTCGCCACGCGCCTCTCCGAAGGCGATCACGTCTTCTCCTACGTCGTGCGCGCCACGACCACCGGGACCTTCGTCGCCTCTCCCGTCCACGCCGAGGAGATGTACGAGCCCGAAGTTTTCGGCCGCTCGAAGGCGGACATCGTGGAGGTGAAGCCGTAGGGGCCGGGGGGTTGTTAGTTGTTAGTTGTTAGTTGTTAGTTGTTAGACGATTCACGTCGGTTGTTAGGTCGTCGCGTAGCGACGAAGGATCGGTAGCCCCCGGCTTCAGCCGGGGGTGAGGAACGACAAAACGAATTCGCGCCGCGTAGCGGCGCCAGATCTTAGTCCCCGGTCCCGCTCCGCGGGACCGGGGGTCACGAGATCAATCGACGACCACATGACTCGCCGAACGAAAACGCTCCTCGCACTCTCGATCGTCGCTACCCTCGCCGCGTTGGCGGCCTGGCTTCGTCTCGGCCCGCTGCCTACCGGCTTCCTCGACCGCGGTCACTTCGTCTCGACGCGGGTGCTCGACCGGCACGGCGACGTGATCTACGAGACGCTCTCGGCCGCCGGCACGCGGGGCGACTGGCTGGAGGCGAAGGAGCTTCCCGAGTCGCTCGTCGCGGCGACGATCGCGGCGGAGGACCACCGCTTCTTCCGTCATCCCGGCGTCGATCCCCTCGCGATCGCCCGCGCGACCTTGAAGAACGTCCGCGCGCGGCGCGTGGTCGAGGGAGGCTCGACGATCACGCAGCAGGTCGTGAAACAGATTCTGCTCGCGCGCGGCGAGCGCGGGCGGAAGGACCTTCGCGGGAAGGCACGAGAAGCAGTTCTCGCCCTCCGTCTCGAGCACCGCCTTTCGAAGCGCGAGATCCTCGCGCTCTACCTGAACCTCGCGCCGTACGGAAATCAGTTCATCGGGGCGCGGCGCGCCTCACTCGGATACTTCGGCCGCGATCCGTCGTCGCTCACGCTCGCGCAGTCGGCGTTCCTCGCCGGCCTTCCCCAGCGGCCGAGCGGCTACGACCCGTACCGGCATCCCGCGCGCGCGCGCGAGCGGCAGCAGTCGGTGCTCGGCCGGATCGGACGGCTCGACCTCGTCGAGGCGGACCGCCTCGTCGAGGCGGACCGCCTCGACGAGGCGCAGCGCGAGGAGCTTCGCCTCGTTCGCGAGCGCCCCGAACTCGTCGCACCCCACTTCGGCGCGCACGTCCTCCGAGGTGCGCCCGA
>JAMPYE010000265.1 GCA_023700825.1 Thermoanaerobaculia bacterium
CCGCTCATTCCGCTGCCGTGGCGCTGCCACGACCCTTCGTTCATGCCGTGAGGCATCGGCATCGCTTCGGGACGCGTTGACGTGCTGAAGTGACAGGTCTCTCCTGCCCGAACCAGGAGAGGCTCCGGACGGAGCGGCGATCGGACTTCGACCACACCCTCGAACACGGCGAGCGTGGATGTGCCATCGCGCCCGACTTCGATCCCGTACCGAGTGCCACGCACGGCGAGCAGCGCTCCTGGCGTCTTCACCATGCGCGGCTCATCGCCCGTGATCTTGTCGAAGATCGCCTTCAGGCGGCCGCGTTCGAGCGAGACCAATACACCCGGCGTGTCGCTCGTCAAGCGTACGTCCGAGCCACCGAACACTTCGAATCGCGCGCCGAACCGCGGCGCACCCAGAAGTGCGTATCCCAGCCAGCCGGTACGAATCCGGTCGCCTCCGTAGGCGACCGAACCGGTGGCCGCTCGTGTCTCGGTGGCGGCGGAAGCAACGGTGACTTTGCTCCGGACGCGTTCGAATCGATACTCGACCGGTGCTTGTCCAAAGGCGCTCGCCGCCACCATCGTGGCTGCGAAGAAGATGGTCGTATTTCGTTTCATGTCGACTCCTTATCGGGATCGGCGGTGAAGCCGAACCGTTTGACCTTGCGCGCAAGCGTGTTGCGCTCGATGCCGAGAATGGATGCGGCCTGGCTCTGATTGCCGCCGGTCGCGCGAAGCACGTCGGCGATGTGCCGGCGTTCGACTTCCTCGAGTGAGGACAGGGGTGATGTCTCTGGTTCGATCGCCGCGTGAGTGATCGGCGCTCCGTGCGCCATTGCCGCAACGACGCGCGCCGCTGTGTCAGCATCGACCAGGGCTCCGGTGTCGATGACGATCCGACGAACGATCTGCTCCAACTCACGCACGTTTCCCGGCCACGCGTGCCGCTGCAGGACGTCGAGAACGGCCTGTGACGGACCGGCAATGGGCCGCGCGATCTCGACCTCACACCGACGACGCACGTGGTCGACGAGGAGCGGGATGTCGGATACCCGATCGCGAAGCGCCGGGACGGCGATCTCGTAGCCAGCCAGTCTGAAAAAGAGGTCTTCGCGAAAGCGTCCCTCCCGCACCAACGCGCGCAGATCGCGATGCGTCGCCGCGATCACGCGCACGTTCACGCGGAGGGACTTCTCGGAACCGAGCGGAGTGACGACCCCGTCCTGCAGGAACCGCAGAAGCTTCACCTGGAACGACGGCGAGACATCGCCTACTTCGTCGAAGAACACCGTGCCGCGATCGGCTCGGACCAGTGCGCCCCTGCGGTCGTGTCGGGCATCGGTGAACGCTCCGCGAACGGCGCCGAAAAGCTCACTTTCGAGGAGGGTATCGGGAATCGCGCCGCAGTTGATGGGCACGAAAGGCTCGTCGGCCCTCTTTCCGAAGGTGTGAATCGCCTTCGCAACGAGCTCCTTTCCGCTCCCGCTTTCGCCGAACACGAGAACCGGCACATCCAGTGACGCCACGCGTGTGATGGCTTTGTACATCTCGACCATCGACTCGTGCACGCCGACGATCATGGAATCGGGCGCGGATACCGCTGAAGGTTCAGCGACTGTTTTCGGCGTGACGGCCGAGCGAACGCGTTCGATGAGGTCACGCACCTTGAAAGGCTTGGCGATGTAGTCGAAGGCGCCGACACGGGCCGCGATCGCGGCGGTCTCGATCGTCCCCCGCGCAGTCATCAGGATGACCGGCGGCGCGTTACGACTGGCGGTGACTGCACGAAGCAGCTCGATGCCGTCCTCGCCGGGCATGTAGATGTCGCTCACGACGACCGCGACATCTTCGTCCCGCAGGATCGCGCGCGCCTCCGCTGCGCTAGACGCACGAAAGACGCGATGGCCGGACTTTTCGAGCGCAAGTGCGGCGGACTCGCGAATCCCTGCGTCGTCGTCGACCACAAGAACGCGCGCCATCACACGGCCTCGTTCTCGATGCCGCTCACGACCGGAAGGCGTACGCGGAAGACGCTTCCGCCTCCAGGACGATCCGCAACATCCACGTCACCGCCGTGCCATCGAACCGCCTCGGTCACCAGTGAGAGGCCGAGGCCGAAACCTTCAGTGCCTGCCGCGGCGGTG
Organism: Thermoanaerobaculia bacterium; assembly: GCA_023700825.1. Taxonomy (GTDB): domain Bacteria; phylum Acidobacteriota; class Thermoanaerobaculia; order Gp7-AA8; family Gp7-AA8; genus JACPDH01. The sequence continues at coordinate 2,129 of JAMPYE010000265.1, forward strand.
CCGCGCTCGAAAGTTCCGAAAATCCGTGTCTGTTCTTCCGGAAGGATTCCCGGACCACGATCCATCACCTCGAGAAGGACGGTTCCATCGTCGTTTCGAACAGCGATGTCGATCCCCGTTCCAGCTACGGAGTACTTCGCCGCATTCCCGACGAGATTGTCGACAATGCGCTCGAGAAGCGCCGAGTCGCCTCGGATGAATGCGTTGCGATCGGATGACACGTTGATGCGGCGGCCAAGACCCTTCGCACGGAATTCCGCACGAGCCGCCGTCAATGCAGCGAGATCGATGATTGCGGCAGAATCGATCTGACCGCGTAACGTTATCCGTTCCACCTCGAGGAGGCGGGCAATCATCTCCTGGAGCTTTCGCGTTTCATCGCCGATGAGTGAAGCGACGCGGTGCTGTTCCGAAGGTGTCAGCTCGAACTCCGTGAGGACCTGCGAGAGGCTGTCCATAGCCGAGAGAGGCGTCTTCAGCTCGTGCACGAGCACCCGCCGCGATTCCTGGTCTTTGACTCGGTGCCTGACAATATCGGTTGCGAGTACCTCGAGCCTTTCACCGACGTCGCCAGCTTTTTGCGCGACTCCGATGCCGCTCTCCAACGTTGCCACTGCCGCGCGTCCATGCCGCGCCATGCGGAGCGCTGCACGAGCCTCCGTCGACAGGACGACACCCCCGACGAGAACAGAGAGTGCGACGACGGGAGCGAACGTCTGCGCAGACAGCAGAACGAGACCGATGGTCGTCGGAAGCAGAAGCAGAATCGTCTCAACGGCGAGACGTCGCCGCCCTCTCGCGATCAGCGCCGCGCGTAGCGTGAACCAGACCAGCCCTGCCGCCATCACGCCACCGGTCAGAGGCGACAGTTCGTGAAAGACGTCACCCGCCAGCAGCGACTCGACGGTTGCCGCGTGCACCAGCACACCCGCATCCGTCTGATGACGCGGCGTGCGTGGAGTGATCACACGATCGCCGAGACCGATGGCGGTGATCCCGATGAGAACGATGCGGTCACGCAGGTTCGGCAGACCCGCCGCTGTCCCTCCGAGAATGTCTGCTGCCGAAACAACCGGAACCGCTGACGGCGGTGTCCGGAAGCCGGGCACGATCGCGACCCCGGCCGTCACTGGACTCCTCGTAACGAGTGACGCGAGCCGCGTCGACAGCGCCGGATACGACGACTCGTCGTCCTGTTTCGTGCTCGCGATCCAGCGCAGCACCCCGTCGTCATCGATCTCGAATGCCGCGTGCGCCGGTAGTAACCCTCGCGGTGACGGCAGCACCCACCGGCCACTCTGATTCAGCGATGTCGCGGCAACGCACTGCACACGCCTGCACGCCTCGGACAGGAGCGCATCTCCAGGGCGAGGATCGCTCAAGAGGACGTCGATCCCTACTGCGGCCGCGCCGGCAGCCGCGCTGCGATCGACCAGCTCTGCGAGTCGTCCGCGGCTCCACGGCCAGCTCCCTTCCCGCGTGAGCGACGCCTCGTCGATTGCCACGACCGCGACGCTACGCGCCGCTCGTTTCGGCACCATTCGGAGGAACGCATCCCGCGCAAGCAACTCGAGTGGGGCCAGCCAGTGGAGCGCAGATGCCGCCGTGACCAGCACACCTGCGACCACCGCTACGACGATGCGGAGGGCAGAGGCCGACATCGTGAGACGGTACCGAAGTGCGCCGCGTGTATCGAGGCTACTCATCACATCCTCTTGTGACGTTGCTCACGTGCGATTCCGTAAGCGGAAGGCGGGGTGGAATCGGCCGAACGCATCTCGCTGCCGCTGCAGTGCGGCGCGAGGCAACACGTTGGGTCGATGCTCCCGGCGAGGCCGCTTTCATCATCGTTGTGCCTTATCGTTGTGCCTTCGCCGGTTCTCAGAGCACCTGCGCGGCGTCCATCCCGCCGCAGCCGTTCTCGCGAATCGGTCGCGTACATCCTACGCTGTCGCAGGCGTCTCCGCTGAATCCTGCTGGATTCGCTGCCGCCAGCCAGTCTTTGGCGGCCTGTCGCACCTGCACGACGTCGTAGCTCTTCTCGCTGATCAGCCAGGCGCTCAGCCCCCAGGCCGCCTTCGCCATGTTGCAGGGACAGCAACAGGTGGCGAGCGGGTTCTCAGAGCAGCAGGGCGCAGGAATCGATGCAAGCGCCTCGACTTTCACGCGCTCCTGCTCGGGCGTGAGACGGATCGATTGGTAGTACGCGATCAAGCGCTCGGTTTCGTCACGCTTGCCGGAGAACACGACGTCGACGCGAGTTGCTGCAACCGGTGACGCCACGGGTGGCGTCGTGGGCAAGCTCGCCTCTGCTACCGAAGCCGCGGCCTTTGGAACAGCGGCGCTCCGCGCCGGCTGCTCGTGGCTTGCGTGCGCATCAGGCAGTCGAGCTGCCTCCTTCCCGCAGGCGATTGTGAACACAGCGGCTGCTACGACGACCAAGGCGAGGCTGTGGCGAGGGAAACGTTGGGGCATGGTCAATCTCCTTTGTGGATTGGGCCAGTCGCGCGCCGGTTTGAGGGCGCAGCCGAAGGGCCCTGAGTCAAGAGGTAAGTGAGGATCGCTTCGAGGTCGCGGTCCGTCAGACGCGCGCCCCACACCGGCATGTCGAGCGGCGGGCGCGGGCCGGCAGGATCGAGGCGTGAGGACCGGCGTCCTCCGCGCACGAGGCTCAATGTTGCCAGGTATTGCCGCTTCACGACCGGAAAGAGGGGCACCTGCGGCGCTTCAGCCACATCGGTCAGTCCCGGGTGATCGGCGACTAGCCGCGCAAACGCTTCGGCATCAGCGCTCGTAAAGAGAAAGGTCCTGCGTGCGAGATCCGAAATGATCGGCACCTTCGCGTTCATCGAGTTCGGATTGCGTACGCCGTCTGATCCTCGTTCCCCGTGACAGGTGACGCAGCCCTGTTGACGGAAGAGCCACTCCCCACGCGCTGCGATTCCCGCCGCGGCGGGAGGCTCAGGCGCCAGCCAGTACTCCGCATCAGGTCCTGGCGGGCGCGCCTGCTTCAGCAGCCCGTCCTCTGTTACCTCGAAGAAGCCGCGCATCGCGAAGTGCGCCTTCCCGCAAACCGTGGTGCAGTAGTACTGGAACACGCCGGGCGCTTTGGGCGTCACCAGCAGCTCGACGATTTTGCCCGGGTAAATTTCGACGGGATCGATGCCGAGCTCCGGAGCGGAAAACGTGTGAACCACGTCAGCGCTGGCAAGTCTCAGCCTCGTCGGCTTCCCGACCGCGAGCACAGGGTGAGCGCTGCGGAAGTCACGCCGCCACACGTTGCCGCCGGTGACTCGCTCGTCGGTCCACACGCCCTGCGCCATCACACCGGTGAGCTCGATCACCGGGGCTGCGCTCTCGCGGCTGGCGCGGCGCGACGCCTCGACTCGCAGCGGCACCACGACCGCAGCCACGAGTGCGGTACCAATCATCCCGAGCGAGAGAGCTTCGATAAAGATCCTCTTCATTGCCTACCCCGCGTAAAGAGCGAGCAGCGCCAGCGTGGTGATGGTCACGAGAGCAGCCGTTGGTGCATAGCCGGCAACCGCCTGACGATCCGTGTCGTACAGGCCTCGCGTCTCGAGCCAGCCTGCTTTGAGCCCCGCCGCTTGTCCGATGAGAACCAGACCTGCCTGGATCCACGAGCCCCAGTGCGGAACGACCGGGCGCCAGCCGACGTTGGCGCTGCCGAAGAGGTCCCACCCCCATCCGAACGGATCGGAGGCCACCATCAGCACATAGGAGCCGTTCGCCAGCACGAGCGGTACGCTGAAGGCGATCCAGGCGAGCAGCCCGAGCGGGACCAGTGAGCTCGCGCCAGCAAGAGCAGCGGCTCGCAGGCTCACGTCGGCGGGAGATTTCGCGAGCATCCGCCCCAGCCAGCCGGCACCGACGTGAAGTCCCGGCACGATCACGAGCGCGAAAGCCCACAGCCCCGCCGCATAGAGACCGAAGATCCGCCAGTCCGCGACTTCGGCCACGTTTGCGGCTGACTTTAGCCATCCCCAAGGTCCCTGGTAGACGGCGGAATACGCGACGGCGAGTGCGAGCATCAGGAAGGCCTTGAACGCCTCATCCCACCCTTCGAGCCGCCGCTCCGCAAACGGCGGCCGAAGAAAAACGGTCATGTTCCCGTGCGCGCAGGTCTTGAAGCATTCGAGACAGAGGCCGCACGCATTACTGCGCTCCAGCCGGCCGGGATTGA
>JAMPYE010000266.1 GCA_023700825.1 Thermoanaerobaculia bacterium
AACCCAACGGGACGACAACCATGCCCAAAATTGAGCACAACAATTCGATTATCGGCCGGAAATACGCCGACCTCCCTGGCCAGGGCGCTGAGAAGGGCGCCCTCACGCTTCCCGGCGAACGCGCGCGCGCAATGGAGCCCGGCGAGGAGAGCATTCTGCTCACCACGCTCGAGACGGCAATGGGCTGGGTGCGCGGCAACTCGCTCTGGCCGATGCCGTTCGGCACCGCCTGCTGCGCCATCGAGATGATGTCGATGCTCGCCTCGCACTACGACGTCGCGCGCTTCGGCTTCGAGGTCGTCCGGTTCTCGCCGCGTCAGGCGGACCTGATGATCGTCGCCGGCACGATCGTCGACAAGATGGGGCCGGTACTCAAGAAGATCTACGACCAGATGCCCGAGCCCAAGTACGTGCTCGCCATGGGCGCCTGCGCAACCTCGGGCGGCTTCTACCGCGCGTATCACGTCATGCAGGGCATCGACGAGATCGTGCCGGTCGACATCTGGGTTCCCGGATGCCCGCCCACTCCCGACGGGCTGCTGTACGGCATCCTGAAGCTCAAGGAGAAGATCGAGCGCGGGGAGATCCGGCGATGAGCACCCCAACGAGATTCAGTTCCATGCCCTACACGGGGCCCGCGCCGACGAACCGCAAGCCGTTCGTGCCTGCCGGGCTCGAGGCGATCGACAAGCGCTGCGACGAGATCCAGGCGAAGATCGCCGCGCCTTACGTCACCGCCGTCCCCGGCCAGGACCTGCCGACCTTCGTCGTCGAGCGCGAGAAGATCGTCGACGTGCTCCGGAAGCTCAAGGAAGACACCGAGCTTCGCTTCGAGCTTCCGATCGACCTGTTCGGTGTCGACTACCCGCGCCGCCCCGAGGGGCGCTTCGACGTCGTCTACCAGCTCTACTCGATCAAGAACAACGATCGCGTCCGCCTCGTCGTCCACACGGACGAGGACAAGCCGGTGCCCTCGTCGCTCCCCGTCTTCCAGGGCTTCGACTGGTTCGAGCGCGAGGCGTTCGACATGTACGGCATCAGGTTCGACGGGCACTACAACCTCCGCCGGATCCTGACGCACGAGATGTTCCAGGGGCATGCGCTCCGCAAGGACTACGACCCGGCGCAGCGCTGGCTGCTGACCGAGAAAGACGTCGCCAAGATCGTCCCGGTGGTCGAGCACCATCCCGAAGACTCCGACTTCGAGCAGGTCACGCTGAACCTCGGCCCGTCGCATCCGGCGACGCACGGCACGCTTCGCATCGTCGTCACGCTCGACGGCGAGAAGATCATCGGCGCCGACACCGAGATCGGCTACCTGCACCGCTGCTTCGAGAAGATGGCGGAGACGCACACGTACCAGCAGGTCATCCCGTTCACCGACAGGCTGAATTACTGCTCCGCCATCATCAACAACGTCGGCTATAGCCTCGCGGTCGAGAAGCTGCTCGGAATCGAGGCGCCGCCCCGCGCGCAGTACATCCGCCTGGTTCTCTCCGAGTTCATGCGCATCGCCGACCACCTGGTCTGCATCGCGACGAACGTGCTCGACATGGGTGCGCTGACGAACTTCTGGTACCTCTACCAGCCCCGCGAAGAGATCTACCAGCTCGTCGAAGCTTGCTGCGGCGCGCGCCTGCTGCCGACGTACACGCGCATCGGTGGGCTCTCGGTCGACGCTCCCGCCAACTTCCTGGACATGGCGAAGGCGCTCGTGAAAAAGCTGCCGAGCCACATCAACGACGCGGAGAAGCTGCTCCTGCGCAATCGCATCTTCCTCGAGCGCGTCGACGGGATCGGCGCCATCACGCGCGAGAGCGCGATCAACCACGGCTACACGGGGCCCTGCCTCCGCGCGACGGGCGTTCCCTACGACGTGCGTAAGGCAAAGCCGTACATCGGCTACGACACGTACGACTTCGACATCCCGGTCGCCGAGGGCGGAGACACTCTCGCTCGCACGCTCGTTCGTCTCGAGGAGATGCGCCAGTCGCTGCGCATCCTCCACCAGGCGATCGAGCGCGGCCTCCCGGCCGGCCCGGTGATCGTCGACGACCCGTACGTCGCCCTTCCTCCGAAGGAGAAGGTCTACAACGAGATGGAGTCGCTGATCTACCACTTCAAGCTGATCATGCACGGCATCCAGCCGCCGGTCGGCGAGACCTATTTCGCGGTCGAAGGCGGCAACGGCGAGCTCGGGTATCACATCGTTTCGGACGGCTCGAAGAATCCGTACCGCGTGCGCGTGCGCCCGCCCTGCTTCGCGGTCTACCAGGCATTTCGGAAGATGATTGTCGGCCAGACGATTGCCGACGCGATCGCGACCCTCGGATCGCTGAACATCATCGCGGGAGAGCTCGACCGCTAGTCCGCGGGCCGCGAGCGAACTGGAGAAGACATGGGCGTCATCAAGATCGAGCGCAGGAAGCAGTCGTTCATGGAGCGGCTCTACATCCCCGAGACCGTCAAAGGGATGTTCGTCACGCTGCGCCACCTGATCCACAATCTGCTCAACTACAAGGATCTGCCGATCATCAACTACCCGGAAGTGAAGCGCGTCTACAGCGAGCGCTTCCGAGGGCGGCACATTCTCACCTCGCGCGAGGACGGAACCACGCGCTGCGTCGCCTGCTACATGTGCTCGACCGCCTGCCCCGCCGAGTGCATCACGATCGAGGCGGGAGAGGACGATCGCACGCGCGAGAAGTTCCCGACGCGCTACGAGATCGACCTGCTGCGCTGCGTCTACTGCGGCTACTGCGTCGACGCCTGCCCCGAGGACGCGATCTACATGACTCGCGACTACGAGCTCGCAATCGACACGCGCGCGCGGTCGGTGGTCGGCCTCCGCGATCTGGTCGTTCCGCCGAACATGCCGACCGAGCCGATGGGCTGGCGCCCGTATTACGGCGAGATCCGCAAGGAAGGCACGGCCGGGGGCACCGGTCGCGGCCAGGAGATTCGCGCTGCCGCATTCGGCGACGAGGCCGCGCCCAATCCCGAGCTCTACAAGGGCGAGGCGCGCCCGAAATCCGAAGCGGACAGCCGGCAAGGAGCCTGATCCCGCACGATGAAGCCGCTCCAGACGACGCCACGCGAGGTTCTGCTCGACGCGATCCGGTCGGAAGTCGAGAGCCGCGAGATCCTCACGCAGCTCGCCGAGCGCGCCGCGACGACCCCCGTGCGCAAGCGGCTCCTCGAGCTCGCCGACAAGGAACTGCTCCACCGCGCCCGCATGGAAAAGAAATACCGCGACGAGATCGGAGAAGAGCCGCCCGAGCCCGCCCCGGTCAGGATCACGCTCTCCGACGATCTCGTCGAGCTCGACATGCGCCGCGCGCTCAAGTTCGTTCTCGACCGCGAGCGCGAGGCCGAGGGGAACTACCGGTTCCTCGCCGAGCGCGTGCCTAACACCGAACTCGGCTCGCTCTTCCACGAGCTCGCCGAGATCGAGTGGAAGCACAAGACGGAGATACAGCTCGAGTACGACCAGGCCGTGCAGAATCCGGACGACTTCTTTGCCGACATGTAGCCTGTTGGCGGTTGTTAGTTGTTAGTTGTTAGACGGGCGGCGAGAGGACATTGGGTCGCGCAGTATCAAGGCGTTGGAACAATGGCTCGAGCTCGTCCAAACTGGTCGCCCCTTCGTCGCAGCTGAAAACACGGGGCCACGGCCATCGTGGCCAACGTCTGGAATTGCCTAACAACTAACAACCCTTCGAATGATCCTCAAGTGCTCCCGACTCGGTCACCCGGTGCTCCGCGAGCGATCTGCCGACGCGGCGGCCGACGACATCCGGCAGGGCCGCTACGAAGACCTCGTCGAAGACATGTTCGAGACGATGGTCGCGTACCGCGGCGTCGGCCTAGCCGGCCCGCAGGTTCATCTGCCCCTGCGCGTCTTCGTCTTCGACTCGAAGGAGCGTGACGACGGACGAGGCGCCTGCCCGCGGCGCGGCGTCGTCTTCAACGGTGTCTACGAACCGGTGGGCGACGCGAAGGTCGTCGAGTGGGAAGGCTGCCTCAGCGTGCCCTTCCTCGGAGGGCAGGTCCCGCGCTTCGACAAGGTCCGCCTTCGCGGCCTGGACCGCGAGGGACAGCCGATCGACTGGCTCGCCGAAGGCTTCGTCGCCCGGATCTTCCAGCACGAGGTCGACCACACCCACGGGCACGTCTACCTCGACCGGATGCCCGATCTCACGACGCTCGGCTACACGCTCGTGCTGTAGTCGGGCGTGACTTTGTCGTTCCCGACCGTTTCGGCACGGGTCAGCCGCACGAGCCCGTACGCCAGGACGACTCCGACCGCGACGCACACGGCCTGCCCGTAGAACGATCCCGCCGACCCGAAATAGTCGAACAGCACACCCGCCATCATCGGACCGATCACCCGCGCCAGCGATCCCATCGCTGACGAAAGGCCGAGCACGCTCCCCCGCTGATCCGCGGGTGCGACCTTCGACACGTGCGCGTTGATGGCGGGATAGCAGAAGCCCTGTCCGATCGCGAGGAAGAACGCCACGCCGAAGAGGAGCGGCACCGAGTAGATCCATGGGACGATCACGAGCCCGATGAGCGTCGACGTCCCACCGATCAGCGCCGTCCCAGGATCACCGAAGCGCCGCGTCACCCTGCCGATCACGCCTCCCTGGATCAGCGCGACGATGATGCCCATGAAGCCGAAGAAGTAGCCCAGCTGTTTGGGACTGAATCCGAAGCGCGCCCGGCCGTGAAGCACGACGGTGGGCTCGAGCGCGGAGAACGAGAGGATCAGAAGCGCGAGTGCGGCGATCGCAAGCGAGAGCCTTCGGTCGCGAAGGATGATCTGCCAGATCTCCCGGTCGAACTGCGGCGGCCGCCGGCGTCTCGGCGCCGCAAGCGAAGGCTTCCACGATTCCGGGAGCTTGAAGATCGCGATGAGCGCCGCGGTGCCCGAGAGCGACGCCGCGAGCAGCCCCGGCAGGAAGTTGCCGTGCATCCCGTGCGACATCCCGAGGTCGGCCAGAATGCCGCCGGTTGGCGGGCCGAAAATGAAACCGAGCCCGAACGCCGCTCCGATCAGGCCCATCCCTTTCGAACGGTTCTCCGGGGTGGTGGAGTCGGCAACGTACGCCTGAGCCGTCGCGATGTTCGCCGCGCAGATGCCGGAGACGATGCGAGCGAGCATCAGCATCGGGATGTTCTCCGAGAACGCGAAGATCGCGTAGCCGATCACGTTCCCGCAGAGCGCCCCGATGATCACGGGCCGCCGTCCGATACGGTCCGAGAGCCTCCCCCAGATCGGGGCGAAGAAGAACTGCATCAGGGAAAAGCTCGCGAGGATCGCCCCGAGCATGAGCCCGCTCGCCCCGTAGGTCTGCGCGTAGAACGACAGGAGCGGCACGACGATGCCGAATCCGAGCAGGTCGATGAAGACCGCCAGGAAGAGGACGAGAAGGGAGCCCTTTTTCACGGCGCGGAGTTTAGCGTGGGGCCGCGCTTTTCGCGAGCCTCATCGCCCGAGAATCGCATTCAGAACCTCGGGGCACGGCTCGAGGGTCTCGAAAAAGTGAGTCGGGCCTTCCGCCAGCAGCGCCTCGGCGGCAGTCGGCCCGGTCGGCACCGCGATCGAGATGGCGCCGTGCGGCACCGCGCAGCGGACGTCGTAGATCGAGTCGCCGATGATCACGACATCCTCCCTCGCGATGCGCTCCCCGGTCCGTTCGACGGCCCGGCGGGTCGCGATCGGGGGAAGCTCCGTCCGCACCGCCGAATCGCTGCCGAACGCGCCGAACGGAAAGTAGCCGTTGAGCTCGTGCGCCCCGAGCTTGATTCGCGCTCCCGGCTCGATGTTTCCGGTCAGAAGCCCGAGAACGACACGCTCGTCGTTCATGAGCAGCTCGAGCAACTCCACGACTCCAGGCATGAGGCGGATTCGCGCGGCCGAAACGCGCGCTCGCATCTCCCGTAGGTAGACATCCCAGAGTTCGGCCAGCTTCGACTCGACTTCGTCGGCCGGATACCCGGCGTCCCCGAGCACGATGTGGGTGATCTGCGGATCGGTCAGGCCCGAGAAGTCATACGGCCGAAGGGAGCGCTCGTGGCCGTAGGTCTCGCGAAGCGCGATCCCGTAAGCCTCGCGGGCAACGCCGTCGTCGCGAAGGATCGTACCGTCGATGTCGAAGAGTGCGAGGCGGGTCATGGGGGGGCGGGGTTGTTAGTTGTTAGATTCTAGTTGTTAGCTGTTAGCGCGCGTGGAGTGGCGAGTTCCGCAGACGCAAGAATCCTCGTCAGAGGCCTGCAGCTTCCATTCGTGGTCATGGATGCGGACTTCTTCGCCTGCTTTGA
>JAMPYE010000267.1 GCA_023700825.1 Thermoanaerobaculia bacterium
CGGGAGTTGCAGGGTTGGGCTTGAGCGCCGCCGCGCGGCGGAATTGAGCATTGAGGGATGGCGCGAACGCGAGTTCGTGCGCAGTTCGATCGATTCGTCGTCCTGAGGAGCGAGCGAAGCGAGTGACGAAGGACCTCGCAGGCTAGTACGAGCGTGCGACAGGCGATGAGTTGTCGGGTTAGGGCCGAGGCGTTGAAGCGCCCGCGTACTACCCTGCGAGGTCCTTCGCTGCGCTCAGGCCGACAAGCCGTACGGGCGGCGGCGGCAGCCCCCGGTCTTCGACCGGGGGCTAAGATCGGCCGTCGCTACGCGATGCAGATGCTTGCGATTCCACCTGCAGCGACTAGCATTCCGCGTTTACTCCCTCTCCTCCACGGTGATCCTCGTCTCGTCGCCGTTGGCGCGGATCTCGGGGACGTACATCGCCTGGCCTAACAGAGGCAGGGCGTGAAACTGGCCGGGGACTTCGGCGCGCATGGTGTAGCGGATCTCCCACACGCCCTGGGCGAGACGGTCGATGAAGAGCGCGACTTTGCGGTCGCGCAGTTCGCGGTAGACCCACTGCTGGCTGCCGTAACCGGAGGTTTGGCGTTTCGGCGCGGCTCGCTTCTCCGCCGTGCCGTGTCTCTTCTCGATCTCGGGCGTCAGCAGCTGCCGCGCCCAGAGCGGCTCGCCGGACGTGAGCTCGACGGCCTCGAGCCCGGCGGGCTTGAGGTCCTCGAGCAGGAGGTACTCGTAGTCGTTCTTCGTCTCGACCGTCACGACGACTTCGACGCGCTCGCCGCTCTTCACCGACTCGCCGTCGCGCAGGGCGACGCGGTCATAGACGCGTCCCTTGAGCAGCGTCGGACGGCCGACGAGCTTGAAGTACTCGCGCTTGACGAACAGCTCGCTGCCCGCCGCCTTGACCGGCTCCTCGAGGCTGAAGAAGAACGACTCGACCGAGACGTAGAGAGCGCTCGTGCCCGAGAGCCGCTTCACGCGAATCTCGTTCTTCTCGCGGATCGCCGATGACGGGATCGCGAAGCGGCTCGGCGCGCCGAGCATCTCGCCCTTCGTCACCTTCTTCTTCGCGATCGACTGGCCGTTGACGAGGAGCTCGTACTCGACGTCGGACGCCGTCTCGCCGCTCGCGCGGAGGAAGTCGTTGAGCGCGAGGACGGTAATGGCCGTGTCACGCGTGTTGCTCCACTGCGCGCCGCGGCGGTTCTTCACGAGCCAGTTCATCGCCGGCTCGACCATTCTGTGCTTCGGGTCGACGGCCACGAGCGCGCGGAGGACGAACGCGGTCGACTCGACCGGGCCTTCGTGCCAGCGCCACCAGAAGCCGCGCGAGCCCCAGTACGCCGTCGCCATGACCTCGGGTGCGCCCGAGCCGCTGCCCGGGACGAGTACCGAGGCGTCGGGAGCCTTGTCGACGATCGCGCCGTTCTCGAGATTGCGCACGAGCGTCTGCGCGCGCTCGGCCTGTCCGAAGCGATGCGCCGCGATCGTCAATCCTGCGCGGCCGTAGGTCGACATCTTGTCGCGACCCGCCCAGAGATTGTCGAGCGCCTTCTTCTGGAACTCGGTCGGCTGGCCCTTTGACGCCATCGCGAGAGCGTGCAGCATCCACGCCTGGCGATCGAGGTCGCGCTCCTCTTCGACGAGCTCGCCATCGAGGTAGTTCACCGCGCGCTCGAGCACGCCGTCCTTGACCTTGAAGCCGCCGTCCCGCGCGACCGCGAGACCCCAGGCGACGTACGCCGTCATGAAGTGATCGCTCTCGCCTTCCTTCCACCAGCCCCATCCGCCGTCGGAATGCTGGAAATCGTAAAGGCGCACGAGCCCGGCGCGGATCATTTCGTCGAGCTTCGCGAGGTCCTTCTTCCCGTCCGGATGCGTCTTCGCTGCGCTCGCGCGTTCGATGCCGCCGAAGATGCGGCTCGCGACGGTCGCGCGGTCGATTCCCTGGTCGGCGAGCGTCTTCGCGACGATCGCTGCCGGGAGGAACCTGCTCATCGTCTGCTCGGTGCAGCCGTAGGGGTAGTCGATGAGGTAGGGCAGCGCGTCGAGCATCGTCACCGCGAGGCTCGGCGCAACCTGCACCGTCATCGTCGTCGTGCCGTCACGCCGTTCCTTCGGCAGGTTCAGCGCGAAGACGCCCTCGGCGCCGCGTAGCCGCCCCGAGGTGGAGAGGAACTTCTCGATGCCGTGGTCGAAGACCGGAAGCGGCTTTTCCATGGCGTCGGCGAGCTCGCCGGCCTTGCCGGTGACGCGCAGCCGCGCCTCGCCAGGCTCCTTCACCGCGACGACCCAGTCGACGCGCCCTTCGCCGTTAGGCGCGATCTCGATCGGCCCGGCGTCGCCCTTCACCGGCTTGCCGTCCTTCCAGAGGCCGGAGACGACGACACCCGAGGCGTCGAGCGACGGAGTGACGGTGAGTGCTTTGTCCGTGTTGTTGTTGATGACCGCGGAGACGACCGTCTCGTCGCCGACGACGAAGAAGCGCGGCGCCTGCAGACGGACGATGAGAGGCATCTTCGTCCGCGACTTCTGTGTGCCGATGCCGAACTCCGCGCCGTCGGTCGCGGCGCGCGCGGTGGCGCGCCAGGTCGTGAGCGAGTCGGGATAGGTGACCTTCACGGTGGCCTTACCCGAGGCGTCGGTGACGAGATCGGGCTTCCAGAGGATCGTGGAGCGGAAGTCGCTGCGAACCTGGACGGCAGCGTCACCGCCGTCGGTCACCGCGTTTTCCTTCTTCTCGCCGGGCGCGTCCTTGCGCGCGACGCTCTTGGCCATCTGCCGTGACTGTGGAGCCGGAGCGGGCGCGTTCATCATCGCAGGCGCCGCCGCCGTGACGGAGATCGCCTCCTGGACGGAGTCCGCGAGATAGCCTCCGGCGACTCCGCCGAGCACGCCGCCCTCGGCTCCCACTTGCTCGTCGCGCTCGTTCATCGCGAACTTCGCGTCGATGAGCCGGCCGCTCTTTCCCTTGACCAGCTTGATGTACGCCCGCTGCTGGAAGCTGCTCGACGCCTGTATCGAGTGAGGGCGCTTCGAGCCGTAGAAGAAGGGGCGCGGATCGCCCGCGTAGTCTTCCTGGATCGAGTAGACCGACTCGTCGACGAGGCCTAACGTCACTTCCGCAGCAACCGGCTTGCCGTCCGCGTCGGTCGTCGAGATCGAGAAGGTGCCTTCCTCCCGCGGCTTGTACTGCTCGCGATCGCTCTTCACGTCGACGTTCAGGAAACGCTCGACCGGGGGAACGATCAACTCCTTCGTGTCCATCTGGAGCTGGAGATCCATCACCGATGTCGCCGCGATGAAGATGTTGGGGATGTGCTCGGGGCCGATCGGAAGCTCGATGAGCTTCACGTTGCCGGTCATCTCTACGAGACGACGGCTGTAGATGTCTTCGCCCTCGACGCTGAAGAGGACGAAGCGTCCCGCGCTCGGCGTGACGACCATGATCGGCGCGGTCTTGCCCGCGCGGATCGCCTCGGTGTCGAGGATGAGCTGGACGCCATCGTGGAAGTAGCCGATGCGCGCGGACGATGTCGTCGAGACCCACACGGTCGTCTCCGCGGAGACGACGTCGCTCGGCCGCACCGGCTTCGTCGTCGGATTGCTCGTCCAGCGGACACGGTAGTAACCCTCTCGTGCCGCGGCGAAGTTGAACGTCGCCTTGCCGTCGGGGCCGGTCTTGAGCGTTTCCTTCGTGACGTCTTCGTGCTCGTAACCGCGCTCGATGAGCGTCCACGGATGCATGCCCGGTTCCTGCGGCGGCGGGAAGATGCCGCTCTTCGCGCGCGCGGCCTCGAGCTCGCGACCCTCCATTCGGACGCCCTTCGGATCGAGCCACACTTCCTTCCAGGTGTCGCGCGTGACGACGATCGTGCCGTCTGCCGACAGGGGATCGCTGTTCGCGGTGAGCGTTTCGAGATCGACGGCGACCTTGTCGCCGGGACGGTAGAGGTAGTGTTTCGGGCGCGCGTAGGCGTAGAACGGCTTCTGCGTCACACGCACGCTGCCCGAGCCGGAGACCTCGCGGCGCGACGCGTCGGTCACGCGCGCTTCGACCGCATACTCGAGATCGCTGCCCTGCCGTGGGCTGTCGATGACGACACGTGCGATACCGTCGGCGTCGGTCGTCACGATCTCGCGTTTGACGATCTGCCCCTCGTCACCGTAGCCGTAGTGGCGCGGAGAGCTGCTCTCGAAGTACCAGGGATAGTCGCGGCGAGGCGTCCAGGAGTGCCAGAAGCCTTTCTGCCGAACGACGATCTCCGCCGAGGCGTTCGCGACCGGACCGCCGAAGAAGTAGGCGGCCTCCACGACGATCTCGACCTTGTCGCCGAGCCGGAAGCTCTTCTTCTTCCCATTCTCCTCAGGCGTCTTCACCGTGACGAGGAACTCGGGGAGCTTGTACTCCTCGAGACGGAAGAGCGTCGCCGAACCGATGTTGCGCTCGCGCCGCTCGGTGTAGAAGTTCGCGCGATACTCGCCGAGCGGCATCGTCGCGTTCAGCGCGAGCTCGCTCCAGGCGCTACCGAAGGCGTTCAGTTTCATCTTCCCTTCGGTGACCTTCGTGCCGCGCGGGTCGAAGATCTCGTACTCGATCGTCTGATTCGCGGGCGTCGAGTACTTCAGGTCCTTCTCGATGCGCGCAGTGGCTTTCCACTGAACCGTCTCTTCGGGGCGATACGCCGGGCGGTCGGTCACGGCGTAAATGCGCCACGAGCCCTCGGGGTTGGAGTTGCCGTAGGCGTAGCCCTGGAGCATCGCCTGCTTGTCGCCGGCGATCGCTGTCGCGAAGAGCTGGTGCGAGCCGCGGCGCGCGTCGAGCTCGAACTCGGCGATGCCGTCGGCGCCCGTCGTCTTCGTCCAGCTGGAGAATCGGTTCCTGCCGCCGTCCCAGTACTGCTCCCAGAGCCGTACCTTCGCGTTCGCGATCGGCGCGCCGGTGCGCGCGTCGGCGACGAAGGCGACCGAGCGGCGGCCCGAGCTGCGCGTGACGATCGCGGCGTCGGTCACGAGAATCAACTCGCGTGCCGAGCCCGCGCCCGACTTCGCTTCGAGCAGGTAGGCGCCCGGCGCGAGCTCGCGGTCGATCTCGACCTGCTCGCTTCCCGGCACGTAGTCGCCCTTGCTGTCGAGCTGACGCGTCCAGGTCGAGACGGGCGATCCTCCGTCGATCGCCTGAAGCCACTGGGAGAGATCGCGATCGCCGTCTTCGAACGTGAGGCCGGACGTCAGGTCCACCTTCTTGAGCGACACCTCCGCCGACTTCACGTTGCGCCAGCCGATGACGTACTGCGCCTTCGAGCCGGGGAGGAAGACATTCGACACGGCAAGTGTGAGCGACGGCTGCGTGATGTCGCGAATCCGTTGCTCTGCTTCGTCGAAGTAGGGAGTCTCGCCCTTCTTGTATTCGCTCGTGATGCGGCGATACGACGTGAGCGCGGCGGGGAAGTCGGGCAGGACGAGAAACTGGCCATTTTCGAGGTAGTCGATGCGGCCGCTGCGCTCGAGCCACTGGCCCTGGGAGAAGAGGGCGTCGTCATGCCACTCGGCCTGTCTTCCTGGTGCGATGGCGGCGAGGAACGATTCCTTTACGTGTTCCTGCGTCTGCGGGTCGCGGTTGTTCTGCATCGTGAGGGCGAGCAGGTAGTTCGCGCGCGCAACGTCCGAAGGCGACTTCGCGATCTTTACCGCGTTCTCGAGGATGTTCTGCGGAAGGGTGTTGCCCCAGTATCGGTAACGCTCCCACGGGTCGCGCCACGAGGGGACCGCGGCCTTCCAGACGATCGCGAGGTAGCGCGAGCGTGCCAGGTCGAGGTCGGGATCGCCGCTCCACCAGTCGAGCGCGCTCTGGTAGTGCGGCCACGCCGCGCCCCAGTTGCCATAGCGCTGAAGCGACCACCACGAGTCGCCGATCGACTCGCGGATCTCGGCGGCGAGCCGTGCCTGCGCCTGATCTTCAACGTCGAGCTCGGCGAGCAGCTTGTCCAGCTCGCGACGTGCGTCGTCGATCGGCGTCGAGTCGCCGACGTCGTCGGTCGAGAACTTCCGCCAGCCGGTGTCGGCGACGCGGAAGCGGACCCAGCGCCGCTCCTCGTCGCTCAGCGACGTCTGGTCGATCTTCAGGTACTCGTCGTGCGCGAGCGCCCACGAGCCCTCGGCGTAAAGCGCCTCGGCGCTCTTCTTCTGCATTGCGTACCCCGTGCGGTCGCCCTGGCCGGGAACGGCCCAGAGAGCGACGAATGAGAAAACGGCGAGAGAAAGCGCGATCGTGAATCTCCGCATATTGGCTCCAATCGGTCTGTCGAGTGATTAGACGC
>JAMPYE010000268.1 GCA_023700825.1 Thermoanaerobaculia bacterium
CGGTCTCGCGCAACATCGTCGTAGAGATCGCGCGGCTCAGAGTGCCCGGCAGTCCGCTCTCGTCGATCCGCGGATAGACGCCGTGGCTCACCATCACGGAAGGAGCGAGAGCGGCGAGGCGACGGTAGGGCAAGAGGTCGAGCGCTTCGAGCTCGTCCATCGTCATGTCGACGACGGACGAGCCGTAGTGCGGATCGGTGCCCGACAGCCCGAGCCCCGGAAAATGTTTGATACATGACGCGACGCCAGCCTCGGCCATGCCCTCGATGAACTGCGCGGCCCTCGCCGCGACCATCTCCGGGTCTCGACCGAAGCACCGCCGCGTAAGGCTAGGCGAGAGTCCGTCGCGCCAGAGATCGACGACCGGCGCGAGATTCACCTCGATCGTGAAGTGATCGAGCAGCTTTCCGAGCGCGAGCCCGAACGCGCGCAGCATCTCCGGATCGCCGCACGACATGAAATCCGACGCCCCCGGAATCCCGGGCGTGAGCTTGCGAAGCCGGTCGACGCGCCCGCCTTCCTCGTCGATCATGAAGAGCGGAGGCCGCGGCGCCGCGTTGCGAACCTCGCCGATGAGATCGGAGAGTTGTTCCGCGCTCTCGACGTTGCGCGCGAAGAGCACCACGGCGAACGGCGAGCACTCCTCGAGCACGCGCCGCTCGAGGGCGGTCAGGCGCGCGCCCGTCAGGCCGATGCCGAGGACCGCGCCCGCGGCCCTACGACTGGAATCGTTTCTTCCACTCATGGATCTTGTTCAGCGCCTCGACCGGCGTGAGCGTGTCGACGGAAAGCTGTCGCAGCTCGCCGAGGACACCGCGATCGTCCGGCCCGAAAAGTGTGAGCTGCAGGCCCGATCCCGGCAGAGGCGCGTCGCCTTTCCTTGTCGCCTCGACGACGTCGACTTCCTTCGCTTCCAGCGTCTTGAGGATCTCCTCGGCGCGATGCACGACCGAGCCGGGGATGCCGGCGAGCTTCGCGACGTGAATTCCGTAGCTCTTGTCGGCGGCGCCCTCGACCACCTTCCGCAGGAAGATGATCTGGTCGTTCCACTCCTTGACCGCGACGTTGTAGTTGCAGACGCGCGCGTTGGTCTCTGCGAGATCGGTCAGCTCGTGGTAGTGCGTCGCGAAGAGCGTCACTGCCCCGCGTGCCGTGTCGTGCAGGTATTCGACGATCGCCCACGCGAGCGAGAGCCCGTCGAAGGTCGCAGTCCCTCGCCCGACCTCGTCGAGAATCACGAGCGAGCGGTCGGTCGCGTTGTTCAGGATGTTCGCGGTCTCGTGCATCTCGACCATGAACGTCGACTCGCCACGCGCGAGGTTGTCCGAAGCGCCAACTCGCGTGAAGACACGGTCGAAGACGCCGAGCCGCGCGCGTGTCGCCGGGACGAAGCTCCCGGCCTGGTTCAGCAGGACGAGGAGCGCCACCTGCCTCAGGTAGGTCGACTTTCCGCCCATGTTCGGTCCGGTGATGATCTGGATCCCGTTGCGGTCGCGGTGGACCCGCGTGTCGTTGGGGATGAAGCGCGTCGTGAGCGATTCGACGACGGGGTGGCGCCCCTCGTCGACGTCGACCTCCATTTCGTCGCTCAGCGTCGCACGGCACCATCGATGCTTGATCGCGCTCGTCGCGAACGACGCGATCGCGTCGATCGTGCCGACGGCGCGCGCGGTGTCGAGAATCGCCGACGCCCGCTCGCCCACTTCGACGAGCAGTGCTTCGTAGAGCCTGACCTCGATCGCGATCGAGCGCTCCTCGGCGCGGAGGATCTTGTCCTCGATCACCTTCAGCTCCGGGGTGATGAACCGCTCCGCGTTCACGAGCGTCTGCTTCCGGATGTACTCCGCGGGCACCTTCGCGAGGTTCGTCTTCGACACCTCGATGTAGTAGCCGAAGACGCTGTTGAACCGCACTTTCAGCGACGAGATCCCGGTCTTCGCGCGCTCTTCCTCTTCGATCCGGAGGAGGATCGACTTCGAGTCGCGGGCAATGGCGCGCAGATCGTCCAGGTCCGCGTCGACGCCGACGCGGATCACGCCGCCGTCACGCGCCGACATGGACGGCTCGTCGCCGATCGTCGCGCGGAGCTTCGCCGAGACGTCCGCGAGCGGGTCCAGCGTCGCGGCCAGCTCGAGCAGAAGTGGCCCGCGAAGGTGACCTGCCGTCACCCCCAGTTCTCCAACGGCATCGAGCGAGTCGGCGAGCGTGAGGCACTCGCGCGGGCTCGCGGTCCGCACCGTGACGCGCGTCGCGAGGCGCTCCAGGTCGGCGATGCGGCCCAGCGTCTTCGTGAGCTCCTCGAGGTACGCGCGCGACCGCGTCAGCTCGTCGACCGCGTCGTGCCTCGCGAAGATCGAGTCGCGATCGAGCAGAGGCCGGCTGAGCCAGCCGCGCAGCGCGCGCGACCCCATCGAGGTCCGCGTCGCGTTGACAACGCTCCAGAGCGATCCCTTCGCCTGCCCGTCGCGCGACTCGAGAATCTCGAGGTTCTCGAGCGTCGACGCGTCGAGTAACAGGAAGCCCGCGCCGCTCTCGACGCGGAGCCGCCCGATGTGGCCGAGCTCGCTCTTGTGCGCCGCCGAGGCGTAACGAAGCGCGGCGCCCGCGGCGGCGACACGCAGGTCACCGCGCTCGAGCCCGAATCCGCGAAGCGACTGCGTTCCGAATCTTCGAACGAGGAAGTCCTCGGCGCGCTCGTGATCGAAGTACGACGACTCCACGCTCGTGATCGCCAGCCCCGCCGATCGAAACAGCTCCGCGTCGGCAGGGTCGGACTCCTTCCGCAAGACAACCTCGCGTGGCTTGTGTCGCGCGAGATCGTCACGCAGCCGCGGATCGGCGATTCCCCCGTACGCGACCACGAAGAAGTCACCGGTCGACACGTCGAGGTAGGCGCCGCCCGCGGTGTCGCCGCCAGGGGCCCAGCTGAAGAGATAGCAGCTCTCGCGATCGATGATCGTCGAATCGACCGCGGTGCCGGGTGTGACGACGCGGATGACCTCGCGGCGAACGATTCCCTTCGCGGCCGCGGGATCTTCCACCTGCTCGCAGACCGCGACGCGGAACCCGTGGCGGATCAGCTTCGCGATGTACTGGTCGGCCGAGTGCGCGGGAACACCGCACATCGGCGCTTCCGACTCGCCGCCGCGGCCGCGAGCGGTAAGGACGAGCTCGAGCAGGGGCGCCGCCGTCTCCGCGTCCTCGAAGAACATTTCGTAGAAGTCGCCTAACCGGTAGAAGACGATCGCGTCGGGGAACTGGCGCTTGATCTCGAAGTACTGCTCGAGCATCGGGGTGAGCTTCATCGCGCGCCCTCCCCTGTCCCGGGCACTCCGCCAGGCCGCCGCGTGCGAATCACCTTGCCGCTTTCCGCGTCGATCTCCACGACGACGGCGCGAGCGAGCCGCGTGGGCACCTCGCCGTCACAGAGCACGAGCCAGACGCGACGATCGGTGACGGGATCGCGATAGATGGCCGCATCGACGGTCTCGAATCGGGCGTATGCGCTCGCGTCCACCGCGCGCAGGTGCTCGAGCGCGGCAATCTCCGCCTGATACGGAGAGATTCTCCCCCGTGGACGCGACGGATCCTCGGCGCCGCCGAGGGCCACGAAGGCTGACGCACAGAGCGCCGCCCATACCGCGCAGGCAGCCCACCAGGCTTTCGAGGAATCCTCCTGAAATTGCACCGCGCGTATAATAACCGCAATGGATCGAGCCGAAATCTCGCGCAGGATCGAGGAGATACTTCGCGATCAGAAGACCCTGCCCGCCGATCCGATCGACCCCGACACCCCGCTCGAGACGTTCGGTTTCGACTCGCTCGACGCGCTGAACATCGTGTTTGCGCTAGAGGAGACGTTCAAGATTTCCATCTCCGACGACGAAGTGCGCGACGTCCGCTCTCTCGGGCGGATGGTGGAAATCGTGGAAGGGCACCTCCAATCGTAGCCTTCACCGATGAGCAGGGACGTCCGATCGTCGCGGTGACAGGCGTGGGACTCGTCTCCCCGCTCGGAATCGGCAAAGCTGTGAACCTGGCGTCGATCCGTGCCGGACGCCCGTGCATCGAGCCGATCCGGCGATTCGACCCTTCCGCTTTCAGCTGCCGGATCGCAGGGCAGGTCCCCGACTCGGCCTTCGACGGCGCGGATCCGAACCTCGACCGCGTCTCGTGGCTCGCAGTCGTCGCCGCGAACGAGGCCGCGGCCGAAGCATCGCTCGAAACGCTCACGTCGCGCGAGCGGATCGGCGTCGTCATCGGCACGGGACTTGGTGGCGCGGACACGCTCGACACCTCGTACGAGAGGCTTTACGGTCAGGGCAACAGCCGCCTCCACCCCCTGTCGATCCCGAAGATCATGTACAACGCCCCGACGAGCGCCGTGTCGATCCGGCATCGCGCCCGGGGCCCGTCCTTCGCGATCGTCTCCGCCTGCTCGTCGGGCACGCACGCCATCGGCCAGGCCGCGATGTGGATTCGCGCGGGCGCCGCCGACTGCGTGATCGCAGGTGGCACCGATGCGCCGATCACGCCGGGAATCGTCCGCGCATGGGAAGCCCTGCGCGTGCTCAACACTGAGAGCGGCGATCCCGCGACGGCGTGCCGCCCCTTCTCAGCCGACCGGAACGGAATCGTCCTTTCCGAGGGCGCAGCGGTGTTCGTTCTCGAGAGGCTCGACCTCGCCATGGCCCGCGGCGCCCGGATCCTCGGACGGATCTCCGGATTCGGAATGTCGTCCGATGCCGCTCACATCACCGACCCGCAGTCCGACGGGGCGGCGAGGGCGATGCGCGCGGCGCTCGACGACGCCGCGTTGTCTCCCGCCGACGTCGTTCACGTCAACGCGCACGGGACCGGGACGAAGCTGAACGACCCCGTGGAGACTCGCGCGATCCGCGCTGTCTTCGGCGGGCACGCGGACCGGCTCGCGGTGAGTTCCACCAAGTCGATGCACGGGCACGCGATGGGTGCGAGCGGTGCCATTGAAGCGGCCCTCTCGCTCCTCGCGATGAACGAGCGTTTCGTGCCTCCGACCGCCAACCTCCGCGCCGCCGACCCCGAATGCGATCTCGATTACGTGGCCGACGGGGCGCGCACCCTCGAGGTCGTAGCGTTCCTTTCGAACTCGTTCGGCTTCGGGGGCATGAACGCCGTGCTGGCGATCACGCACGCCTAGCAGCGCCAGCTTGCCTGCGTAGCGAATTTTTGTGGCCTTCGCGAAGCCACGCACCTCGCGCGATTCGCGCGGCGCGAGCAAGGCGGGATGCCTTGCCTTCCCAGTCGCCTTCCGCCGCGCCGCGGCTCCCTCCCCCTGCCACCGGGACCGGAGAAGGCTGCGATTCACCCCCGTGCTGGCCACCGCGCTCGATCTGTCGCAGAATCGCTTCATGCAGCGATTGGTCAACGTCTATCGCGGCGATCGCGTCGAGTCCGTCCACAGCGGATCCGTCGCGGTCGTCGACGCCCATGGCCGCCTCGTCGCCTACGCCGGCGACCCCGACACGCACACATATCTCCGCTCGGCGGCAAAGCCGTTCCAGGTGCTTCCCCTTCTCCGCGAAGGTGGACGTGAGGAGTTCGAGCTGACGGAAGAAGAGATCGCGCTCATCTGCGCGTCCCACGGCGGCGAACCGTTCCACGTCGCGACGGCCGCGGCAATCCTCCGCAAGGGGGAGTTCGACGAGACCGACCTGCGGTGCGGCCCTCACATGCCGTACGAGGAACGCGCCGCCTCCGAGCTTCGCCAGTCGGGTGAAGCTCCCAGCCCGCTCCACAACAACTGCTCGGGAAAGCACGCGGGAATGCTTCTCTTCTGCGAGATGCTGGACCTTCCGACGTCGTCGTACCTCGAGCGTGACCATCCGCTGCAGATCGACATCGTCAATGTACTGTCAGAATTCTGCCGCCTCGAGCCGGACGAGATCGCCACAGCGATCGATGGTTGTGGCGTTCCTACGTTCTACCTTTCACTCCACCGCGCCGCGCTCGCCTACGCGCGATTCGGTGCGACCGCGCTCGGCATGGACGAGCCGGCATCGATACCGGACTTCGTCGATCACGCACGTGTGGTGATGTCGGCCATGACGGCTCACGCGGAGTACGTTGCCGGCGCGCACAGCATCACTACGCCGCTCATGCAGTCGTTCGACGGCGAGGTTCTGGGCAAGGAAGGCGCGGAGGCTTTCTACGGAATGACGATCCTCCCCTCGCTCGGACGGGCGGGGTCACGGCCGGAGCTGTTCGAGAGCGGGCCGCTGGGCGTCGCGCTCAAGGTCGCCGACGGCACTTCCCCCCGCGGCCGCGACCCCGTGATC
>JAMPYE010000269.1 GCA_023700825.1 Thermoanaerobaculia bacterium
GTCGTCGGAAGTGTTGCTCCAGCCGAGAGGAACGCCGGCCACTTCAAACGGCCCGCCGATCGCCCATGCGCCAAAGCCGATCTCGCTCACGCGCAGCCCCGTCTTTCCGAGAGGCCGGTAGCGCATCGTAGTCGTCGGAGTCGGGGCCGCAGCGAGAGGCATGCCTAGGGTAAGAATAGCGGAGGCCGACGCGGTAAGAAAGGTCAAAGGTCAAAGGTCATAGGTCAAAGCAGGCAACGTCTCGCGAAACGTGCTCGGACTCATCTGTGATGCAAGAGCCAGCCTCGCGCACTCCTCGCGAATCGTTGCCTGCTTTGACCTATGCCCTTTGACCTCGAACCTGCTTCAAGTCAGCCCCACCGTCCCGCCGACCCAGGTGAAGTTCTTGTTGAAATCGACGCCGAGCATCTTGCCGCGCGAGGTCCGGCAGAGGTTCTGCGCGAGGATCGGCTGCGACTCGTCGTCGGGGCGGAAGAACATCATCCGCACCTCGACCTTTACGCCTCCGCCGTCGACCGCGGTCAGCACCGGCTCGTACTCGATCTTCTCCATGAGGCACCAGGAGTGGCGGTCGGCGACGGGGATCGCCTCGATGTCGGCGCGCGTCGGCTCGACGTTGACGCCCCCTCCGGCGAACGAGAAGAGCGGCTTCAGGACGTAGCGGGACAGGTCCGCGGGAATCTCCGCGAGATCCGAGACGAAGGTCGCCTTCGGCGCTGCCGGATGGTCGATGAAGGGCAGCGAGTACTTCGACCAGACCCAGTACCAGTTCGGGTGCGGCGCCCACTCGACGTCGAGCACGTCGCGAAAATCGAACGGCAGGGTCATGCCGCTCTTCATCAGCTCATCGAAGACGATGCGGTTGTAGATCCTGCGGACCCGGATCCTCCTGCCGTCGGCGTCGCGCCGGAAGAGCATGTTCCCGACGCGAGAGAGGTCGCTCGGGCAGACCGGGTCGACGCCGAAGAGCAGTCGTGTCGCCGCAAAGTCGGTGTAGGTCTTCTGCTTCGGCGGGTCGAGATCGAGGAGGACGACCTCTTTCGGGTCGTGGTTCCCCACGATCGTTCGCCGCGCGAGATCGAGGTAGGCCGCGCGGTCGGGGGTGAACCAGCACGCCCAGTCGCGCGCGAGCCCGGGCATCTCGGCGAGGAGCTCGCTCCAGGCGTCGCGCTGGAAGATTTCGAGCGCAGAGAGCGAGGGAAACCCCTGCAGCTCGATCAGCTTCGGCTCGAGTGACCCGTCGGCCGCGCGCACGATCGCAAAGTCCACCTGCGTGAAGTTCGGCAGCGAGTCCATCCCGGGCGTGTTCCACCGTTCCGCAATCGCCTTCTTCATCTCCGCGAGCTTCGCGGGCTCCGATAGCTCCGCGACGATCTCGCGCGCCGCCGTCGACATCTTCACGACGATGTCGTCGGTGAAGAAGACCGGCGTCTCCACGAGACGAAACTCGAACGGACAGCCGAGCCGCGACTCGAGCATGCTCTGATAGCGCCGGTAGACACCGTCGTCATATGCGGCGTTGAATGCCGCGCGATATTCTGGGTGCATGGCGGGAGTCTATCGATTTGGATCGCTAGGTCAACGCGCGTCGTAAAGGGACCGATGTGGCGCAGGCACTCCTGCCTGCGCGTCGCCGAAGGCGACCGGTCAGTCCAAACCACAAAGCTGAAGAGCCGGCGGCGCGCCGCGCGCAGGCAGGAGTGCCTGAGCCACATTTCCGTTGCCGGCTCACTCCGTGAGCGACGTCATGTGGCTGGCGCTGTCGGCGCGCAGGACGACGAGATTCTCGTCGACGGTGCCGAACAGCCCCGCGGCCTCGCGCCTTTCGCGCAGCATGCGGTGGAGGTAGAACTCCACCGGAGCGAGAAATGTGAACACCGACGTGATCCGGATCGCCTCGTCGTACTCGCCCGACAGATGCTTCTCGAGTGTGAGGAGACGATCCTCGTACCACTCCCGGGTCACTTCGCCGCGCTCCCACTTCCTCGAGAGCACCGCCTTGATCCGGTTCCTGCCGATGACTTCCGGATGGTGATTCACGCCGAGAAACCGCGGCATGATCCCTTCCCAGTCGCGCGCGAACTCGACCATCGTCAGCGCGTCGCCGGGTCCGCCCGTGCCCGATCGCTCGTAGCTCAGGCGCGTGTAGCCGTTCCTCTCGCCGTGCGGCTGCTCGACGAGGTCGAAGAGCCGGTTGTCGGTCACCCGGAGCTCGCGATTGTCGGGTAGGCATTGCGTGAGCCGGACGAAGAACGGGTGCTGCTTCGCCTCTCCCGTCAGGATGTTGGGCACGACCCCGGCGCTCTTGCCGCCACGGCTTTCGTCGCGCAGTACCGGGGAGGCGATCCCCGACCAGCGGCAAACCAGCCCGTAGGAATGGCAGATCGCGAACATCGCGGTCGCCTCGTCCTCGAGGATCGAGTCGAAAAGCTCCCAGAGCGGTGCTTCCCAGGCCGGGTCTTCGTCGACTCCCTGCGCCCAGGCCGCGACTCCGTCGTTTTCGCGAGGGTCGAGATGGCCCGGGCCGCCGGTACCGATCAGCAGCCCGAACCGCCCCGGCTTCGGCACCATGAGCGACCGGCGCACGTCGTAGCTGATCACCCGGACGCCGAGATCGGCCGACGCGAGCGGCGAGACCACCTGTTCCGCCATGAATTGCAGGTGCTGGACCACGGCATCGTGGCCGAGGTTGTGCCAGCCGTGGTTCATGTCGAGCACGGCGACGTCGATGAACCGCGGATCGGGCAAGAGCTCGTCCTCAGGGCGCTCGACGCGGTGGTAGCTGAAGGTATCGGTCCGGGTCACGTGCTGGTCGGGTCCTCTTGCGCGCCGTGAACGGTGGGGGGAGGGGGGAGATTCCAGAAAAGAGGCGAGCGGCCTCGGGCTGGCGCTAGCTCAAACAACGAATGCTGAACGCAGAATGCAGAATGATGAATGTAGAAAGGGTCCGGCCACTACTTCTACATTCGCCGTTCTGCATTCTGCGTTCTGCATTCAGTGTTTTCCCCGCGACCTCGGGGAAAAGCTGCCGCCCCTACACCGGCACGTCCCTCTCTGTCTCCGCGATCATGTAATCGACGACCTTGCGGAGGTCCTTCGTTTCCTCGAAGACGCGCAGCTGGCGGTCGGCTCCGGTCCGCATCTTCATGATTTCGCGGACGTAGTAAACCTCTTTCCGCGACCCGAGCTCGTCGACGCAGTCGTCGACGAACTCCAGCAGTTCGTCGAGCAGCGCCTCGGTCGGCACCTCGCAGCGCTTGCCGAAGTCGATCAGCTTGCCGTCGATTCCCCAGCGTGCGGCGCGGTTCTTGTTCTCCATGAGCAGCGGCTTCCGGTAGTCGCGCCACGCCATGTTGCGGCTGTGAAGTTTCCAGAGCTTGAGGGTCAGCGCCTGGAAGAGCGCGGCAAAGCAGATCGCCTCGTCCACGCGCATCGGCGCGTCGCAGATGCGGTATTCGAGCGTTGGGAAGAACGGGTGCGCTCGAACGTCCCACCAGATCTTCTTTCCGTTGTCGATCGAGCCGGTCGCGACGAGCAGGTCGATGAAGCCCTCGTACTCCGACCAGGAGCGGAAGTGTTCGGGGAGCCCGGTGCGCGGAAAGCGCTCGAATACCTTCGCACGATAGCTCTTCCACCCAGTGTTCTCGCCACACCAGAAGGGGGAGTTCACCGAAAGGGCGAAGATGTGTGGCAGGAAATAGCTGACGTTGTTCATCAGCGCGATACGCGTCTCGTTGTCCTCGACCGCGACGTGGACGTGCAGGCCGAAGATCAGGTTCGCGCGTGCGATCGTCTGAAGATCCCTGACGATCTGCTCGTAGCGCGCGCCCGGCGTGATCTGCACGTTCTTCCAGTGGGTGATCGGATGCGTGCCGCCCGAGGCGATGCGGAGCCCGCGATCGCGCGTGAGGCGGATGATCTCACCGCGTAGGCGGACGACTTCGGCGCGCGCCTCCTGAATGTTCCGGCAGATGTTGGTGCCGACCTCGATCACCGACTGGTGCATCTCGACCTTGAACTGCTCGCCGAGACGCGCCTCGCCCTCCAGCACGAGCTCCTGGATGTGCGACTTCAGCTCGCGCGTTTGCGGATCGATGAGCTGGAACTCCTCCTCGATTCCGAGCGTGAGCGAAGGTCGCCGGATGCCTGTCCGGGATCCCGGAGCGTCGGCGCGTTCGGCCTTTTCCATCAGCGGGTCCATCGGATCCTCTTCTGCGGCGTCACGCGCCGCGCCTGTTACTTCTTCGTGAGCCCGAATTTCGACGGCCAGCTGCCGACCGGCTCGAACGGCTTCGGGTTCTTCACCTTGTTGATGAGCACTTCCGCCAGGTTTTCGACGACCCAGCGGAAATTCGCCTCACCGACGGAGTTGAGGTCGGCGTCCGGCGCCGGATTCATGAAGTCGATCGCGATGGGAACCCCGTCGCGAATCGCGAACTCGACGGTGTTGAGATCGTAGCCCAGCGCGTCGCAGAGGGCCTTCGCGTCGCGGATGATCCGCGCGAGCAGCTTCGGCTCCGTCGGCGGGGCGTCGAGCACGTAGCGCTCGTGATGGGGACGCTTCGGGTCGTATCGCATTACGTGCACTCGCTCGCGGCCGATCACGTAGCAGCGGTAATACTCGTCGAACTCGATCGCCTCCTGCGCCATCATCGTCAGCGAGTGCGTCTGGTCGTACGCCGCGAAGAACTCCTCGGGCGTGTCGACTTTGTAGACGTCTCTCCACCCGCCGCCATACGCGGGCTTCATGAACATCGGAAAGCCGACGTAGCGGAAGACCTCCGTCCAGTCGACCATCTTGAGGTTGCGGAACGACTTCGACTCCGTGTTCGGCGGATGCTCCTTGTGCGGGAGCACGACCGTGCGCGGCACCGCGACACCGACCGCGGTCGCGACGAGGTTGTCGAAGAACTTGTCGTCGGCCGACCACCAGAGCGGGTTGTTCACGACCTCGCAACCGCTCGCGATCGCCTTCTTGAGCCAGGTCCGGTAGAACGGCACCTCGTGGCTGATGCGGTCGACGACCAGGTTGTACGGAACTCCCATCACGTCGTCCACGTGGCCGATTTCGACCGCCACGCCTTCTACTTCTCCCTTGCTGCGCTCGCGGATCTCGTTGATCAACGCCCAGGGAAAAGTGTCTTCCATCCCAAACAGGACGGCAATCGTCTTGGTGGCCATATGGCAGTGCTCCCTCGCTTTGCGGAATGAACCGGTCTTGGAATCCTAGAGGAGCGGGGGAACGGGGGCAAGTGCCCATTGGTGCGGGCTGCGCAAGGCACCCGGAGCTCAGAGTCGGCGATTCCCCGTCATCGCCTCCCATTTCAGTAGTCGCACGGACTTCGAAATGGAGAAGGAATAATGTCGAATGAAGAATGGAGATTGGGCCTGCCCCCGCCGCCTCGCTTCTTCATTCCTCATTCGACATTCTTCATTTCGGTTTCTGGCGTTCGCGACCAGGAACGAAGGGTGAGTCGAAGTTTGGGTCACACCTCTCAGAAATGAGAACGGCGGCGGGCTCTCGCCTCGCCGCCGTTGCTCTGTGGATCGATCGTCCTCGGGGCGTTACTTCACCGCGACTTTCTCGCTGTGGGCAACCACCTTCGCCTTTTGATGGAAGCGCTCGAGCAGGTCGGCAGGGATCGTCGCCTCGACGGAAACGCCGTCGCCGTCGCGCTTGACCTCCACCTTCCGAAGCAGCTCGACGAGCTCGGGATCCTTCTCCATCGCGGCCAGACGCGCAGCGCTCAGGGCGCCACGGATCGTGTCCTCCACGAGCCCGCGCGTCTCGTCGTCGTCCGACATCGCGGTGCCGCCAAAGCGGATCGCGTCACCCGTGTCGGTCGTCCACATCGTGACGTAGGTCATCTTCTTGACCGCCGCGAAGACGTTCTCGGTCTTCGGCGATCCGTCCGGCCCGTCGCCGGTGAGGCGCGCCATCCGCTGGACGTCGCCGAGCATCCAGGCCGAGGCTGAAGCGTCGATGCGGGAGAGCTGGCTGCCGAGAGTCGACGTCATGAATCCCGTGCCGCCGCGCGCAACTGCGTTGAGCGCGCCCGTGACCGCGTCTTCGGTTCCCATCACCGCGTAGCCGCGGTCGAGGAAAGCGACCGCGGCCTTGCCGCCGTCGTGATCCTCGCCAGTCTTCTCTTCGAAGAGGTAGTACTTGCCTTTCGGCGTGGAGATCTCCTTCGCGCCGCGCGCGACGAGCGCCGCGGTGACTCGCGTCGCGTCGAACCGCCCTTCGGCCACGACGAGAGCGTCGCTCTTGCCGGTCGCCTGGTTCGGACGAATTGCGAACGTGATCGTGTCGA
>JAMPYE010000270.1 GCA_023700825.1 Thermoanaerobaculia bacterium
CTGATCCACCTCTACTCGGTCGGCTACATGCACGCCGAGGAGGGCTACTTCCGCTACTTCGCCTATCTGAACCTCTTCCTCGCGATGATGCTCATCCTCGTGATGGGCTCGAGCTACCTGTTCGCGTTCGTCGGATGGGAAGGCGTGGGGCTCTGCTCGTACCTGCTGATCGGCTACTACTACCAGACCGACTACGCGCCGGCGGCGGGCAAGAAAGCGTTCGTGGTCAACCGGATCGGAGACTTCGGCCTCCTGATCGCGATGTTCCTGATGTTCATGGCGTTCGGCAGCGTCGACTTCGCCGCCGTCGAGAAGGGAGCGATCAGCCTCGGGGCGGGCGCGATGGTCACCGCGATCTGCCTGCTGATGTTCCTCGGCGCGTGCGGCAAATCGGCGCAGATCCCGCTTTACGTCTGGCTGCCCGACGCGATGGCCGGCCCGACTCCCGTCTCCGCCCTCATCCACGCTGCCACGATGGTCACGGCCGGCGTCTATCTCGTCGTCCGATCGAACGTGCTCTTCCGGATGTCGCCGACTGCGATGGCGGTGGTGGCGTTCATCGGCGCGCTCACCGCGCTCTTCGCCGCGACGATCGGCATCGCGCAGAACGACATCAAGAAGGTCCTCGCCTACTCCACCGTCTCGCAGCTCGGCTTCATGTTCATCGCAGCGGGCGTCGGAGCCTACGTGGCTGCGATCTTCCACCTCGTCACGCACGCCTTCTTCAAGGCCTGCCTCTTCCTCGGCTCCGGCTCCGTCATCCACGCGATGGGCGGCGAGCAGGACATCCGGAAGATGGGCGGGCTCCGGAAGCACATTCCGATCACGCACCTTACCTTCGCCGTCGCGACGTTCGCGATCGCCGGCTTCCCGATCGCCGCCGGCTTCTTCTCCAAGGACGAGATCCTCGCCTCCGCACTCGCCACGCCCCACTTCGCGACGCTCGGCAAGGTCGTATGGGCAATGGGAACGCTCGCGGCGCTCTTCACCGCGTTCTACATGTACAGGCTCTACTACCTCACCTTCGCGGGTGAGTTCCGCGGGACGCACGAGCAGGAGCACCACCTTCACGAGTCGCCGAAGACGATGACGATTCCTCTCGTTGTCCTCGCCGGCCTCTCCGTCGTGGGCGGCTTCCTCGGGATCCCGCACCTCCTCGGCCACTCGCTTCACGTGCCGCATTTCCTCGAGCACTGGCTCGAGCCGGTACTGACGAAGGTCGCGGGAGTGCGCGACGGCTCGTTCGCGATCGCCGAGCAGCCGGAGATCATCGTGATGGCCGGCTCGACGCTTCTCGCGCTCGCCGGCTGGTGGTTCGCGCGGACGAAGTACGCCACACGCGGAAACGCGGCCGACGAGGCGTTCCACGCGAACATGCCGGGCCTCGCCTCGACGCTCGAGAACAAGTACTGGGTCGACGAGTTCTACGCAGCAGCCGTCGTCGGTCCGCTCAACAAGCTCTCCGTCTTCTTCTGGAAGATCATCGACGCGATCATCGACGGCCTGCTGAGCCTCGGCGCCTACTTCATCGCCGCGCTCGGCGACATCATCCGGTTCTTCCAGACCGGAAACGTCCGCAACTATGCGCTAATGCTCTTCCTCGGAGTGGTCGTCTTCATCTGGGTGTACGTCTAGGATTCTCGGGGCCGGCTTCGGAGCCGGCACAGGGCTCGATGCATGATTGAACTACTGAGTCACCATCTGCTGAGCGTGATCCTCTGGCTGCCGCTGGTCGGCGCGCTGGCGATCGCGCTCATACCGAAGCGCTTCGAGCACGAGGCGAAAGTCGCAGGCCTGTTCGTATCGCTCGCGACCTTCGTCCTTTCGCTTGGCATTCTTCAGCGGTTCGACGACGCCGAGGCGGGCTTCCAACTCGTCGAGCACGCGTCCTGGCTTCCCGCCTGGGGCGTCAGCTACGCGCTCGGAATCGACGGCATCTCGCTCTGGCTGACGCTGCTCACCACCTTCCTCACCCCGCTCGTTCTTCTCTCGGCCTGGAACTCGGTCCACAAGCACGTGAACTCGTACGTCGTCGCGATGCTGGCGCTCGAGTTCGGCATGATCGGATCGTTCCTCGCGACGGATCTGCTCCTCTTCTATGTTTTCTTCGAGCTGATGCTCGTGCCGATGTACCTGATCATCGGCGTGTGGGGCGGGCCTCGCAGGATCTACGCCGCGATCAAGTTCTTCCTCTTCACGATCGCGGGGTCGCTGCTGATGCTCGTCGCGATCCTGTACCTGGTCTTCGTCCAGTACGGGGCGAGCGGCCCGCCGACGTTCAACATCGTCGAGCTGTACGGCATGGCGATCCCGATGAAGACGCAGACGCTGCTCTTCTTCGCCTTCACGCTCGCGTTCGCGATCAAGGTGCCGCTCTTCCCGTTCCACACATGGCTCCCCGACGCGCACGTCGAGGCACCGACCGGCGGCTCGATCATCCTCGCCGGCGTGCTGCTGAAGCTCGGAACCTACGGCTTCCTGCGGTTCGTGCTCCCGTTCTTCCCGGAGGCCACGTACAAGTACGCGTGGCTGCTGGCGACGCTCGCGGTGATCGGCATCATCTACGGCGCGCTCGTCGCGTGGGTGCAGCCCGACATGAAGAAGCTGGTCGCTTATTCTTCGGTCTCGCACCTCGGCTTCTGCGTCCTCGGAATCTTCGCCGTCACGCAGACGGCGATCGAGGGATCGATCCTCCAGATGGTGAGCCACGGCCTCTCGACCGGCGCGCTCTTCCTTCTCGTCGGCGTCATCTACGACCGCCGGCACACGCGCATGCTCGCCGACTTCGGCGGCCTGGCGAAGTCGATGCCGGTCTACGCGACGATCTTCGTAATCGTGGCGCTTTCGTCGGCGGGGCTGCCGGGGCTCAACGGCTTCGTCGGCGAGTTCCTGATCCTCACCGGCTCGTTCAAGTCGCTCCCGTGGTACACGGTCGCGGCGGCGTCCGGCGTCATTCTCGCCGCGATCTACCTCCTCTGGCTCGTTCAGCGGGTCTTCTTCGGCCCGCTCGACAAGGAGGAGAACAAGAACCTGCCCGACATGCGATGGAACGAGTTGGCCGCGGTGGTTCCGCTGCTCGTCTTCATCGTCTGGATCGGTGTCTACCCGAACACGTTCCTCAAGAAGATGGAGCCCTCGGTTCGTAAGCTGATCGCGACCGTCGAGACCCATCACGCAGCATCCGGCAGGATCGCGCAGGCCCCCGTGGCGTCCGCGCCCGCCGCGAATCCCGCCGACGGAGTCTCGCGATGAACCTCACCCCGCTGCTCGAGCCCGACTGGTTCAAGGCGATCCTTCCGGAGACGATGCTCGTCGTCGGAGGGCTTCTGCTCATCCTTCTCGAGGCGTTCTTCCGCGAAAAGCTGCGGCAGCTCTTCGCCCCGATCGCCGCGATCATTCTCGCGATGACGTCATGGGTCGTCGTCAACATGTACCCGTGGGTCTCCGACGCTCCCCGCGTCTTCTTCGGCGGCACCTACCAGGTCAGCGTCGCCACGATCATCTTCGACCTGACCTTCCTGCTCGCGACGCTCCTCGCGATCATGTTCTCGCGCGATTACCTCGAGCGTGAAGGCATGAGCAGCGGCGAGTACTACGCCCTGATGCTCTGGGGCACATTCGGAATGATGCTCATGGCGAAGGGGCTCGAGTTGCTGATCGTCGTTCTCGGGCTCGAGACATTGTCGATCTGCATTTTCGTCCTCGTCGGCTACAACCGCCGTGTTCCCATCTCGAACGAGGCAAGCCTCAAGTACTTCCTCATGGGCGCATTCGCGACCGGCTTCGTCCTCTACGGCATTGCGCTCTTCTACGGCGCCACGGGCTCGACGAACATCCCGCAGCTGCTCGTCTACTTCTCGACGAACCAGAGCGCGGGGCCGTTGCTCACGATCGCCTTCGTGCTCATGATGGGCGGGCTCGGCTTCAAGCTCGCGCTCGCGCCGTTCCACGGCTGGGCCCCCGACGTCTACCAGGGCGCCCCGACGCCTGTGGCCGGCTGGCTCTCGACCGCACCGAAGGCCGCGACGCTCGTCGTGCTTCTCCGGATCTTTGCGGCGACGAGCCCGGCCGCGGAGCAGACGAAATGGATGGCCGTCGCGGCCGTTCTCTCCGTGCTCTCGATGGTGCTCGGCAACTTCGTCGCGATCGCACAGCGCGACCTCAAGCGCATGCTCGCCTACTCCGGCATCGCGCACGTCGGCTACATGATGCTTGCCGTGCGGACGGTGCGCGAGGACGCGGTCGCCGCGATCGCCCTCTACGCCGTGACCTATGCTCTGATGAACATCGGAGCGTTCGGCGTGATCTCGCTCCTCAGAAAGAACCAGAACGACCCGCATACGCTCGACGACATCGCCGGGATGGGCTTCCGCCACCCCTTCGCGGGTCTCGCGCTGACGGTCTTCATGCTCTCCCTGGCAGGCATTCCGCCCACGGCCGGGTTCATCTCGAAGTTCTACGTCTTCAAGGTGGCCATCGACGCGGGCGACATCGGTCTCGCGGTGGTCGGTATCTGCACCAGCATCGTGTCGGTGTTCTACTACCTCCGCGTCGTTTACTACCTTTACATGAAGGAAGCGGATGAGCTGACCCCGGAGCCGGTGCGAGGGGCGTTCGCAACGGGCGCACTGGCGATCGCGATCGTCGGCGTGTTCCTCGTCGGCATCTTCCCGACGCCGGTGTTCGAGCTCTTCCCTCTCGCCGCCAACGCGATCTTCCTCGGCCACTGACGGACCATGCCTTCGCCGCTCAAGGAGCGCCGCACCAGCGGTGCGGCGCGCGACGGCGTCTCGGAGTTCACGACCGAGCGGCTCTCGATCTACCTCCGCTGCCTCGCGCAGCTCGAGGCGGCGGGAGTGACCACGATCTCGTCGGCAAAGCTCGCAGAGCGCTTCCACCTCAACTCCGCGCAGATTCGAAAAGACCTCGCCTGTCTCGGTGAACTCGGCATCCGCGGAGTCGGATACCGCGTCGCCGATCTGCGCTCGCACCTCGCTCAGGCGCTCGGCGTCGACCGCACGAGGAAGATCATCATCTTCGGCGCGGGCAACCTCGGCATTGCGCTCGCGGACCATCGCGGCTTCAACATCGACGGCTTCGAGGTCGTCGGGCTCTTCGACGACGACGACGCGAAGCACGGACGATCGACGCGCAACGGGATCCCGATTCAGCCGGTCGACCGGCTCGAGGCCGTGATCGCGAGCGAGCGGGTCGAGATCGGCATCATCGCCGTTCCGGCGCCCGCGGCGCAGGAGGTGTGCGACCTTCTCGTCGACGCGGGAATCGCGGCAATCCTCAACTTCGCGCCGGTGCAGCTTCGCCAGCGCGAGGGAGTTGCCGTCACGAGCGTCGACCTCCGGATCAACCTCGAGTCCCTGTCGTTCGCGCTCACGAGCGTCCGCAAAGACTAGCCACCGCTTCGAACTGCCGCGTGATGCGAAAGAGCTCGCGTCTCACGTTTCCCGTCGCTCGCCCGTGCGAGCTCCCCTCACCCGGCTACGAGGCACCCCCGCCGGTCCTCTCGTGCCATCTCGCGATCTCCGCGTCCTCGAGATGCGCGAACGACCGCTGAAGACGCTCGGTGACCGGTCCCCGCTGGCGCCTGCTCCCGCCGTCGATCGACGAGACCGGCATGACGCCCTGGCTCGTACTCGTCATGAAGATCTCGCTCGTCGAGGCGAGCTCCGTGAAAAGAATAGCCCTGCGGTCGACTCGCATCCCCTCCTCGAGCGCGAGGTCGATCACCGCGTCACGCACGGTGCCCGTGAGGATGCTCGTGTCGTCGTCGCGGGTGACGAGCGTCTCGTTCACGACTCCGAAAAGCGACGACGAGGAGCACTCGGTTACCGACCCGCCGTCCACGTAAATCACCTCGCCCGCCCCGGCGCGAGCGGCTTCACGCTTCGCGATGACGTTCGCCAGGAGATTCGTCGTCTTCAGGTCGCAGCGCTTCCAGCGGTTCTCGGGCATCGTGATTACGGCGGCGCCGTCACGCAGCTTTTGGTCCGAGGGGAATGTGAACGCGCGCGAGTACGCGAGCGCCGTCGGCTCCATGCCACTGTCCCACGCGTGGAGTCGCGGGGCGACGCCGCGCGTGACCTGGAGATAGACGAGTCCTTCGGCGAAGGAGGTCCGCTCGAGTAGCCCGGCGAGCAACTGCGCGAAGGCCTCCGCACTCCACGGTGAAGGAATCTCGAGCAGCGCGAGGCAGCGCGAGAGCCTCGCGTAGTGCCGGTCGACGAGGATCGGCGCGCCCCGCCGAAACTTCAGCACCTCGTAGATCGCGTCGCCGAACTGGAAGCCGCGA
>JAMPYE010000271.1 GCA_023700825.1 Thermoanaerobaculia bacterium
CGATTCCCTGCGGCGCGGCGCGATCAGACCAAACCTAGTTGTACTGCTCCAGATTCTCGGGCGAGAGGCCGTAGTACTCGCGGTACGCCTCGAGCTGGACCATCACCATGACGCACATCGCCACGGGAACCGTGACGAGGATGCCGATCAGGCAGGCGATCAGGCCGACGATCTCGGCCACGAGGAACACCACGAAGATGGCGAGCCAGAGCAGCAGGAAGTTCACGAAGTCGGGCTTGACCTTCGCGATGCTCTCCTTGAGCGCGCCGATCGCGTCCATGTTGCGGAAGAGCACCAGCGGGAACGCGAAGATCATGAGCGTTCCCATGAGGATCGGGTAGATGATCCCGAACACCGGGATGCCGATGCAGCCGACGCATCCTGCGATCGTCTGAATCATGCTTCCCAGGCTCCCGAGCCCCATGCGGCTCGCAAACTGGCCGGCGTAGAAAAGAATCATGATCACCAGCGGCGGCCCGATGACGATGAGCCACAGAAGCATCGTCTCGGTGAACTTCCGGAACCCCTTGAATACGTCGCCGACCTCGGCTGGCATGCCGAGCATCTTCTTGGCCACGAAGATGTAGAGGCCCGCGACGAGCGGCCCGCCGACGATGAAGTACGGGATGTAGCAGAGCACCGCGGAGACCGCCATGCAGAGCATCACGACGATGCCGGCGATGAAGTACTCGACCCACGCCGGCTTAACGCGGTCGAACGCTTCGTTGAACCACTCACCGATCCGCACTCCGCCAGCACCCGTAGGCGGACGCGGAGGAGGAGGGGTCGGAGGCGTGAAGGAACCACCGTACGGCGGCGGCGGAGGAGGCGGAGGAGGAGGCATCTCAGTCATTGGAGACTCCTGTTCTTGCTGAATTGATGACGCGATTCTATCAGCATTGAACCGAGGCGATAGGCGAGAGGCGAAAGGCGATGAGCAGACAGAACGGAGCGCGATCAGTGCGCGGAGCGCAAACCGCCGGGGGAACGCGCATCAAAAGTGAACGTCTCGTTTCACCGATCGCTGGCCCCTGCGTCAAGTCGGGTCGCCTGCTCCTCGCCTCTCGCCTGTCGCCTCTCGCCTCATTCAAAGCTGTCTTCGCACCAGCCGCCAGTTCGCGACCTCGATCGGTCCCACGGACAGGAGCAGCGACACGGCGAGCGCGATCGCGACGGGCGCCGCGGCGGCGAGGGCCGACTGCGTGTTCTCGATCCCGAACCACATCCGCAGCATGAAGCCGTGCATCGGCTTCGCCATCAGGAACATCATCAGCCCGACGTAGAGCAGCGAGACCGCCATGTAGGCGAAGCCGCCGAGCGACATCGCGAGCTCCAGGGGATTCTCCAGCTTGAAGTCGGGGCTCGCGGCCCCCATCCCGACTCCCATCGCCACCAGCGTCGCGCTCACGAGCACCGCGCCGATCAGCGTGTAGGCCCACACGAGCGGAGGCGCGTCGAGGATCACGTTCCCGAGAGACGTGAGGAGCAAGCCGACGAACAGAAGCGGGACGAGGTAGACGAGCACCTTCACCCAGAGCAGCAACCGGAACGACACGGGAGCCGACTCGAGAATCCAGTACTGCTTGCCCTCCGCCGAGATCGACGGATAGGCGAAACGAAGACAGGTTGCCGCGATGACGAACCCGGTCATCCCCAGGTTCAGGTACGCGACGAGCACGGCGCGGAAGTCTCCCTGCAGCGGGAGCATCCGGATGTTGTACATGTAGAGAAACAGCAGCGCGACCATCATGAAGAGCTGCGACCATTGGGCCGCGTCGCGGGTGAGGATTCGTACTTCTTTTCCCAGGATGGCGCGAACCTGGGGATCGAGCTTCGCCGTTACCCGGTCGAGCACGCCGGTGAGCGCGCCGGAGCCGAGAGCGACGGGCGCCGAGGTCTCCTTCGCGCGCACCCAGGCCACGAAATAGACCTTCGTCCCGATCGCGAGAAACAGCACGAACGACGACAGCGCAAGCGCCGCGAGCTTGAGGGTCGCCCCTGCGCCGCCGCTCCCGTCGAACGCGGCCACCAGCGCCTCCGCGAGCCACGTGCTCGGGTAGAGATCCGCCGACGGCATCTCGATCGCCCGCAGAACGGTGACGAGGTCGTCGGTCGTCACGTTCTGG
Organism: Thermoanaerobaculia bacterium; assembly: GCA_023700825.1. Classification (GTDB taxonomy): domain Bacteria; phylum Acidobacteriota; class Thermoanaerobaculia; order Gp7-AA8; family Gp7-AA8; genus JACPDH01. The sequence continues at coordinate 2,127 of JAMPYE010000271.1, forward strand.
AAGAGACGCTCGGGACGGGAGATGCGAAGGCCGATGATCGCCGCGGTCACCGCGACGATCGCGAGCGTGGCCGCGATCTGGTGCACCTGGCGGACCGGAAAGTAGCGGACCATCACGATGATGGCGAGCGCCGCGAGGCTCACCGGCGTCGCGAGGAGCAAGAGCAGGTTGAGCGTGCCGAGCGCGAGCACTTCGCCACCGCGGTCGTACTGCCTGCCGAGGGCGTAGAACATCGGCAGCAGGAAGGCGATCACCAGGTACGAGCTCTGGACGAACGTCTTCGCCCAGCGCGAGGCGACGATCCGCGCGCGCGGCACCGGCGCGCAGTGGTAGGTCTCCAGGTCGAGATCGGCGAAGAACGCGCCGATCGAGCTCGTGAGCGCCGAGAAGAAAAGGACGAATAGCGCGATGAGAAAAACGAGCCCGAGCAGGTTCTGCACGAGCCCGATGGCGAAGAACGGCGTAAGCGCCTCGATCTGCGCCGTCATTTCGAAGAGACGCTGAAAGACGCGAAAATCTCCGTAGAGAAACGCGCCGAAGATCGCGCCCACCACGACCACGCGCGCGATCGCCGTCGCGTCGAACGGGCGAAGGCGGGCGAGGGCGAGGCGGAGAGGCCAAAGGGAGCGCATGGCTGCCGCTATCGTGACGGAGTTCGGCCGAATTGAGAATCGGGAATCGAAAGATCGCAGGGGCGCGAGGCTCGAGTGTGGCGCAGACACTCCTGTCTGCGCACGGCGCGAAGCGCCGCCTTGATGCGAGCCGGAGGCAACGCGCTGGCAGCAAGGATGCCGGTCGGGCGACGCGCTGGCGCGCCCGCTTGGATCAACTCGCCGGCCTCACGCGGGAACCACGCCGGATGGGGCGGGCCGCCTTCGGCGGCGCGCAGGCAGGAGTGCCTGCGCCACACGATTCGTCCCAACCATCTCCCAATTCTCAGTTCCGCCACAGGCGCAGGCAATCACCCGTCCGCCTCGAGCGTTCTCCGATGCGGAGGCTCCCCCATGCGCAAACTCTGCCTGATCGCACTCGCGATCCTCACGCCCCTCGTCGCCACGGCCCAGGCCAACCGTTCCGCTTCGGTCGCGACGGCTACCTTCGCCGGCGGCTGTTTCTGGTGCATGGAGCCGCCGTTCGACAAGCTCCCCGGAGTGATCTCGACCACCTCCGGGTACACCGGCGGAAAGGTGAGAAACCCCACCTACGAACAGGTGTCGGGCGGTGGGACGGGCCACGCGGAAGCCGTCGAGATTCGCTTCGACCCGAACAAGGTCTCGTACGCGGCGCTGCTCGAGGTCTTCTGGCGCAACATCGACCCCACCGTGAGCGACCGCCAGTTCTGCGACTCCGGTAGCCAGTACCGCACCGCGATCTTCTTCCACGACGAGGCGCAGAAGGCGCTCGCCCTCCAGACGAAGGCAAGGATCGAGAAGGAAAAGGGCTGGAAGATCCGGACGGAGATCGCTCCTGCGAGCGCGTTCTATCCGGCCGAGGAGTACCACCAGGATTACTACTTGAAGAACCCGGTCCGCTACAAATACTACCGGGGCGGTTGCGGTCGCGACGCCCGCCTTACGGAACTCTGGGGAACGAAGTAAACGCTTCCGGCCCCCGGTCCGTCTGTTCGTGAAGCGAGTTGCTGCATAATCGGCGGCACACCAAACGAACACCCGGAGGGTCTTCCATGGCGAGACGACTGACGGTCTCACTCTTTGCAGTATTCGTCTTCCTTACCGGAGCGCTCGCGCTCCATGGCGAAAAGCGGGTCTTTCTCGGAGACCGGGTCGTCACCAACAAGGCCGACAGGGACGTCTTCGAGGTCAAAGGGAACGACTGGTACAGGAAGATCCAGTTCGAGACGCGCCGCGCCGGCGTCGAGATCCTCGACCTGAAGGTCCACTACGAGGGTGGCGGCGTGGAAGACATCGAGGTGAGGTCCTTCATCGAGCCGGGTGGCTGGAGCCGCGAGATCGACCTCAACGGCGGCCAGCGCCGCATCGAAAAGGTCGTCTTCACCTACAAGGCATCGCCGAAGGGACAAAGGCGGGCGACGGTTAGGCTGTACGGGATACGGTAAGGCGGGGAGACGAGAGGCGAAACGGCAGGCCAGAGGCCAGAGGTCAAAGGCCAAAGGTCAAAGCAGGCATGTGGAGTGTGAAAGCGCAGCTTTCGCGGCGTCGCGAAGCGGCGCAATCGTTCGACTGGCCGGCTGCTCTGAGTGTGCTTCGTGATGCTCAGCCTCTGCCCGATGACTGGTCGCCTTCGGCGACGCGCAGACAGGAGTGTCTGCGCCACACCAATACGACCAACTCACCGGCTTCGGCCTGCTTTGACCTTTGGCCTGCCTTTACAGCAACGGCGACATGAGCCTCGCGATCTGTTGCGCGAGCTTCGTCGGGTAGGACGTCTTCGCGGCGGAATCCTGCGTGTACTCCGAAGCCTGCGAGAGGTCGAGCTCGAACTGGCAGGCCATCTGGTCGCAGAGCGCACGTTCGTAGACGAAGGCGTTGAGCTCGAAGTTCAGGCGAAACGACCGCATGTCCATGTTCGCCGAGCCGATCGTTCCCATCCACGAGTCGACGACCATCGTCTTCGCGTGAAGGAAGCCCTTTCTCTCGGAGTTTCGCCCCCGTGCGAATCTCCGGCGTCGGAAGCCCTCGTACAGGAAGATGCGCGCGCCCGAGCGGAGGAGGTGCTCGAAGTACGATCGCGACGCGAGGCCAACCACCAGCGAATCGGCCTTCATCGGGACGAGCAGCCGCACGTCGACGCCGCGCATCGCCGCGGCGACGAGCGCCGCCTCGATCGACGGGCTCGGCACGAAGTAGGGAGTCGTCAGCCAGACGCGCTTCCGGGCGCTCGAAATCGCCTGGAAGTAGATCTGCTCGACCGGAGCCCACTCACTGTCGGGTCCCGAGTCGACGATCTGCACGAGAGCGCCTTCGTCGCTCACCGCAGGCGTCACGAACCAGCTCGCAAACGCCGCCTTCTCCTCGCAGCCCATCCGCCAGTCGAGAGCGTAGACCTCCTGAAGGCTCAGGACCGCCGGTCCCTCGACGCGCAGGTGGGTGTCGCGCCAGTGACCGATCTCCGGATCGAGCCCGAGGTATTCGCGTCCGATGTTGATCCCCCCGGTGAAGCCGATGCGACCGTCGACCACGACGAGCTTGCGGTGATTGCGGAAGTCGATCCGGTCCCGCCGACGCAGCCGCGAGGTGAGGACCGAGACGGGGTTGAAGGCGACTGCAAGCCCGCCGGCGTCGGTGAGCGGCTTCCAGAAGGTGTCGTCGAGGCTCGGGCTTCCGACCGCGTCGTAAAGCACGCGGACCTCGAGCCCTCTTCCCGCCGCCTCGGTTAGGCGGTCACGAAGCGACACGCCTGTCTCGTCGGGCTGGATGATGTAGAACTGGACGTGAATCTGCCGCTCGGCCTCGCTCACGGCCTCGTAGAGGGCCCGGTAGAACGCGGCGCCGTTCACGAGCATCTCGACGCGGTTCCCGCGGCTCGCGCGGGCGGAACCGAGCCGCTCGCCGAGTGCCAGCATGTCGCTCGTCCGCTCGTCGAGATCGGGAGCGCCGGAATCGGGCTGCCAGGAATGCGAGCCGCACTCTTCGAACACCGCCCGCAACAGTTCCGCCGCCCGCCGCGTGCGTCGCACGAAACGCGCCGTGCGTGTCCGGCCGATGAGCACGTAAAGCAGTGCTCCCGCGAACGGGATCAGGGTCACCGTCAGCAGCCACGCCAGCGTCGCCGACGGCTGTCGCCGCTGCCCCATCAGGATCGAGACGACGACCGCCGCGTGCAGCGCGATGCCACCGGCCACTTCGACGATGACGAGAGCTGTGTGGGCGTCCATGGGCGGGGCGGTCGTGCGGCTGTTGGTCTTGGGTTGTTAGTTGTTAGTTGTTAGTTGTTTGTTGTTTGTTGTTAGACGGTTCTTGCTGCGCGATCAGGCGCGGCAACCACAAAACTCCCGCCCTGCGGAGCCGGCCACCCATGCGGCCGCCATCACTGACAAACTCGATTGTTTCCTGAACAAAATCGACTCTAACAACTAACAACTAACAACTAACAACTAACAACTAACAACTAACAACTAACAACTAACAACTAACAACTAACAACTAACAACTAACAACTAACAACTAACAACTAACAACTAACCACTAACAAC
>JAMPYE010000272.1 GCA_023700825.1 Thermoanaerobaculia bacterium
ACAACTAACAACTCCCCCGCCCCCCTTGACGAAAACCTCTTCGTGGATAATACTTCTCCACATGGAACGAACCTCCGAATTCATTCGAGGCCAGGTCGACGAGATGATCCGTCGATGTCGCGATGCGGGCATGAACGTCACGCCCCAGCGGATCGCGATTTACCGGGCGCTCGTCGAGTCGACCGCGCACCCCAGCCCTGAGATGCTTTTCAACGAGGTGAGCAGGTCGATGCCCTCGCTCTCCCTCGCCACGATCTACAAGACGCTCGAAACGCTCGAAGGGATCGGGCTCGTCCGGGAGATCCCGGTCACCGGCGATCGCAAGCGCTTCGACGCGATCGTGGAGAATCACCACCATCTGATCTGCAACGCGTGCGGGAGCGTCGGCGACTACCACGACGACGCTCTCGATCAACTCCCGCCGCGACGGCGTCTCGGCGGCTTCATCCCGCAGTCGGTCAGCGTCAACATCAGCGGCCTCTGTCCCTCATGCCGGGACGGAAACTCCCACTGATCGCGAGCCCCGGCGTACCGAGCAACTCACGACTCCCCTGACCGGGGAATCGAAGACCAACCCGAAGGAGAAAGACACCATGGCCAAGGAACTCAAGGGAAGCAAGACCGAGCAGAGCCTCAAGGATGCGTTCGCCGGAGAATCGATGGCGAACCGCCGCTACCTCTATTTCGCGAAGCTGGCCGACGTCGAAGGGCAGCCCGACATCGCCGGCCTCTTCCGCGACACCGCCGAGGGCGAGACGGGCCACGCGCATGGCCACCTCGACTACCTCCGGAAGTCGGGAGACCCCGCCACCGGCCTGCCGATGGGCGACAGCGCCACCAACCTGAAGTCCGCCATCCACGGCGAGACGCACGAGTACACCGATATGTACCCCGGCATGGCGAAGACCGCCCGCGAGGAGGGCTTCGACGAGATCGCCGACTGGTTCGAGACCCTCGCACGCGCCGAGAAGTCGCACGCCGGCCGCTTCAAGAAGGGCCTGGACTCGCTTTCGTAGGTTCTGTCCGCGAGCCCGGCGCCTCGGCGCCGGGCTCGCACCTCGCGACCGAATTGAGAATTTAGAATTGAGAATTGAGAGAGCGCGACCGCGCAACCTCGCGCCTGACCGCACCCGCCTCTCATCTCTCAATTCTCAATTCACAATTCTCAATTCCTCCGAAGGAGACATCAATGACCACCCTCACCCGCTCCATCCCCCGGCGCGACATCCTGGACCTCGGTGACTACGAGCGCCGCCGCGACGAGATCCGAACCTCGGCCATCGCCGCGCGCAAGCTGCACCGAATCGAGCTCGGCTCGAACGCGATTCTCTCGTTCGAAAATCGCGAGACGCTGACCTACCAGATCCAGGAGATGCTCCGCACGGAGCGAATCGTGAAGGAACCCGAGATCCAGCACGAGATCGAAACGTACAGCGAGCTGCTCCCGGCTCCCGACGCGCTGTCGGCGACGATGCTGATCGAGTTCCCCGAGAAGGCGGAGCGCGACGTGCGCCTCGTCGAGATGCTCGGGCTCGATCGCCATCTCCGGATCGACTTCGCCGGCGCGGGCTCCGCCTCGGCGACTTTCGATCAGCGCCAGATCGACGTCGAGCGGCTCAGCTCCGTGCAGTTCGTCCGCTTCCAGCTGACCGCCGCTCAGGTGGCAGCCCTCCGCGCAGGGGCGACAGTCACCGTCGTGAGCGATCATCCGCACTACAATCACTCCACCGTCATCCCGGCTGCGACCGCCTCGGCGCTGATCGCCGACCTGGATGACGCGAGGGCGACGGAGGCCTGACGACGTGTACGACATCCGCGACGCGAAGTACTGGGACGAAGGCGGTCTCTACGCCGAGATGCGGCGCGTCTACGATGTCTGCCACACCTGCAGGATGTGCTTCAGCTACTGCCCCTCCTTCCCTTCCCTCTTCGACGCCATCGACCGGCACGAGGAGAAAGGCGAAGGAGAAGTGGAAGCGCTGAACACGAAGGAGATGGACGAAGTCGTCGATCTCTGCTTCCAGTGCAAGCTCTGCTACGTCAAGTGCCCGTACACCCCGCCTCACAAGTTCATGGTCGACTTCCCGCGCCTGATGCTCCGGGCAAAGGCAATCCGCGCGAAGAAGCACGGAGTCACGTTCCAGGACCGAATCCTCGGCGACCCCGACAAGACCGCGCGGCGATCGACGGGGATGTTCGCGAAGCTCGTCAACTGGGCGAACCGGCAGAGGCCGATCCGCATCGCGATGGAAAAGACGATCGGGATCCACCGCGACCGCGTCCTGCCTCCCTTCGCGTCGCTCACCTTCGAGGGCTGGTTTGCGAGGCGGCAGCCGAAGGTGCACGCGACGTCCGACGACTCGAACGTCGTCGCGATCTTCGAGAGCTGCAACATCAACTACAACTACCCGAGCGTCGGACAGGCGGCGGTGCAGGTTCTGGAGCGCAACGGCAAGGCGGTGATCCGGCCCGAGCAGGTCTGCTGCGGCATGCCGGCGATGGACGGCGGTGACGTGGTCAAGGCGATCCGGAACGCGAAGAAGAACGTCAAGGCGCTCGCACCCCTCGTCAAGCGCGGCATCCCCGTCGTCGTATGCGCTCCGACCTGCGGCTACGTGATGAAGCAGGACTGGCCCGACCTGCTCGATTCGGACGACGCCCGTCTCGTTGCGCAGAACACCTACGACATCGGAGAGTACCTCGCGAAGCTCAAGAGCGAAGGAAAGCTCGACACGACGTTCGAGGTTCCCCAGGGGAAGCTCGCCTACCACATCCCCTGCCACCTCCGTGCCCAGAACATCGGCCAGCCTTTCACGAAGATCCTGAGCGGCGCGGCGGGGACGACAGTCGAGGCGATCGAAGAGTGCTCAGCGTTCGACGGAACCTGGGGGATGAAAGAGGAGTACTACGACCACTCCCGCAAGTGCTCCCAGAAACTCTGCCGCCAGATGAAGAGCTCCGAGGCGGATCGTTTCGTCTCCGACTGCATGATGGCGGGTTTGAACGTGATCGAAGAGACAGGCCGCGCGCCCGTGCACCCCGTCGAAGTCCTCCGCGACGCCTACGGAATGAAGCCGGAAAAATAGAACGCGGGCCGAAGGCCAGAGGCCAAAGGTCAAAGCAGGGCGCGGTCCGTTCAAGGTCGTAAGTCGCCTTTCGAGACTCTAAGTGGCGCAGGCACTCCTGCCTGCGCGTCGCCGAAGGCGACCAATCGTCGGCCAATGGAATTCGGGCACGCGGTGGCGCTCTCTTCACTGGTTCCACTGCGTTCCCCGTCCCTTGCTCTCGCCCGGTTGTCGACCGCGGGGCATCTGCAGTAGCGTTCGCATTACGTTCTGGAGGACACCACCTTGCGTACGCTGCTTGTCTCCGTCGCCCTGCTTCTCGCGACCGCCTGCGTCTCGGTGACGACGACGGAAGAACCCGTTCCTGCGCCCGCGGGATTCGATCTCTCGACGGCGCAGGTCGTCGACCTGACGCACTCATTCGACGACAAGACGCTCTACTGGCCAACTTCGCCTTCGGCGTTCGAGCTCCGGCAGCTCAGCCATGAAGTGACGCCGGGCGGCTGGTTCTACGCCTCGAACACGCTCTGCACACCCGAGCATGGAGGCACGCATCTCGACGCGCCCATCCACTTCGCGGAGAATCGGTGGACCAGCGACCAGATCCCCGTCGATCGACTCGTCGGCCCCGCCGTCGTGATCGACGTGCGAGACGAACCCGCGCTCGAGGACTACCGCCTCACCGCCGACGACGTGCGCGCGTGGGAGAAGCGAAACGGAACGATCGAGGCCGGGGCGATCGTGATTCTCCGCACCGGATGGTTCACCCGCTGGCCCGACCGGCTCCGCTATCTCGGCGACGATACCCCGGGTGACGCGTCGAAGCTGCACTTCCCGTCGTACGGCGAAGACGCCGCCAGACTTCTCGTCACCGAACGCAAGGTCGCAGTCCTCGGCGTCGACACCGCGAGCATCGATTACGGGCAGTCGAAGGACTTCATCGTCCACAGGATCGCGAACGCGGAGAACGTCGTCGGCCTCGAGAATCTCGCGAACCTGGACGTGCTTCCGGAGCGCGGCGCCTGGATCGTCGCCCTGCCGATGAAGATCGCCGGCGGCTCCGGCGGCCCGCTCCGCGCCGTCGCGCTCCTGCCGCAGTGATGTGGAGTGCGAAAGCGAAGCCTCTACGCTCCACTACACGGAGGCCGTTGTGCGCTCGACCGCGGAGGCTCATCCCCGCTCCGCAGGACGCTCGACACGCTTCCTATGACCTACGGCCTATGATGTTTGGCCTCCGACCCGCCTTTCGCTTGCTTTGACCTTTGGCCTTTGGCCTCTGGCCTGCCTTATGATTCCGCCGCCATGTCGAACACGACAGTCCGCTACGAGCTCTCCTTTCCGCAACCGCACACCCACTACATCGAAGTCGACGCGATGATCCCGACCGGAGGCGCCGCGGAAGTCGCACTTTCGATGGCTGTCTGGACACCAGGTTCGTACCTCGTCCGCGAGTACGCGAAGTGCGTCGAATGCGTGACGGCTTCGACCGACGCGGGCCAATCGCTGCGCGTCGAGAAGACGCGGAAGAACCGGTGGAACGTCTCCACTGGCGGTTCGGCGTCGATTCGCCTTCGCTATCGCGTCTACGCGCGGACGATGGCGACGCAGGGAAACTGGGTGAGCGCAGAGTTCGCGATGCTCAACGGCGCGCCGACCTTCCTCGCTCCCGTGGACCGCAGCGGCGCAACGTTCGAGATCGAGGTGAAGCCGCATCCGTCGTGGACGCGAGTCATAAGTCCGCTCGAGAGCGCCGGGACCCCGACCACGTTTCGCGCCTCGTCCTACGACGAGCTCGTCGACTCGCCGCTCTACTGCGGCAATGCCTCGGTCTACGAGTTCGAAACGGGCGGCGCGAAGCACCTTCTCGTGAACGAAGGCGAAGGTGGTCTCTGGGACGGAGCCAAGGCCGCGAACGACGTCGAGGCAATCGTTTCCGAGACGCAGAGAATGTGGGGCTGCGTCCCCTACTCGCGCTACGTCTTCTTCAACATGATCGTCGACGGCCGCGGCGGGCTCGAGCACCGCAACTCGTGCCTCCTCATGACCGGGCGCTTCAAGATGCGCAAGCGCAAGGAGTACGTCGACTGGCTCAGCCTCGTGAGCCACGAGTTCTTCCACACCTGGAACATCAAGCGCCTTCGCCCCGCCGTCCTCGGCCCGTTCGACTACGAGAACGAGGTCTACACGAGCGACCTCTGGATCGCCGAGGGCTGCACCAACTTCTACGAGGACGTGCTGCTCGTGCGCGCGGACCTCATCACGCGCGACGAGTTCTTCGACCGCCTCGGTGAGACCATCGAGTCGCTGCAGACGACGCCCGGCCGCCTCGTGCAGTCGGCGAGCGCCGCGTCGTTCAACGCCTGGATCTCGCTCTATCGACGCGACGAGAACACGCCGAACGTGGCGATCAGCTACTACGTCAAGGGAACCGTCATCGCGTTCCTGCTCGACGCGGCGATCCGGGCCGCGACGAACGGCACGAAGAGCCTCGACGACGTGATGCTCGCCGCGTGGCAGCGCTTCTCCGGCGAGCGCGGCTTCGAGTCGCACGAATTCCGCGCGCTCGCTTCCGAGATCGCCGGCCGCGACCTCGCACCATTCTTCGCCCGTGCGGTCGATTCGACCGACGAGCTCGACTACGGCGGCGCTCTCGGCTGGTACGGGCTGCGCTTCAAGTCCAAGAACGGCGACGCGAAGAAGGACGACGAGCCGAAGGGATGGCTCGGCGTCGTGACGAGCGACAAGGCCGGCCGCCTCGTCGTCGACGAGGTCCGCCGCGACACGCCCGCGCACGCAGCCGGCGTCAACGCCGAGGACGAGATCATTGCAATCGACGACTACCGCGTGACCGCGGCAGGCTGGGAGGAGCGCCTCTCGTACTACCCGCCCGGCAGTGCCGCCTCTCTCCTCGTGGCACGACGCGGGAAACTCGAGCGGCTTCCGGTCGTCTTCGGGCGGAAGCCCGACGCGCCGTGGCGGCTCGAGGTCTTGCCGGAGCCGACCGACGCGCAGCGCGCGCATCTCGACGGGCTGCTGGGAGCGGCGAAGTAGCGATTCCGGCCTCGCCTTCTTTCTTCATTCCTCGTTCCTCATTCGATATCCCTCATTTCGGTCTTCGCGACACTCGCTGAAGCCGAAATGTCGAATGACGAACGCGGCATCACCGGCGGCTGACCACCATCGCTGACCAAGGTTCCGACACGAGCACGC
>JAMPYE010000273.1 GCA_023700825.1 Thermoanaerobaculia bacterium
AACGTCGAGTCGAAGCCGTACGGCGTCTATCCGCTCGCCTGGGACGTGAACGTTCTCCCGAAGCTCGGGCCGCAGACTTGGAACGGCAACAAGTACGAGGGGCAGACGATCTTCGAGGCGGCGCCCGCGGGCGAGCGCGTCCTCGGGTGGCGCCCCGACGAGCTCGACTACGCGCACCCGAACGTCGGCGAGGACGACTGCGCGGGAGCGATGATCGAGAACGGCGCCGCGCTCGCCGTGCCGCACATGTCGTGGTTCTACTACCTCGCGCGCATCTGCAACCACTGCACCTATCCCGCATGCCTTGCCTCCTGCCCGCGCGGGTCGATCTACAAGCGCCCCGAAGACGGGATCGTGCTCGTCGACCAGGGACGCTGCCGCGGATACCAGGAGTGCGTTAAGGCCTGCCCCTACAAGAAGGTCTTCTACAACCCGATGACGGGCACGTCCGAAAAGTGCATCGCCTGCTTCCCGAAGATGGAGCAGGGGCTGCAGCCGCAGTGCTTCGTCAACTGCATCGGCAAGATCCGGATGGCGGGCTACATCTCCACGCCCGACAAGGCGAACCCCGAGAACCCGATCGACTACCTCGTGCACATCAAGAAGGTGGCGCTGCCGCTCTTCCCGCAGTTCGGGCTCGAGCCGAACGTCTACTACATCCCGCCGGTTCACGCCCCGGCCAGTTACCTGACGCAGATGTTCGGCCCCGGCGTCTACGACGCGATCAAGACCTACGAGTCGGCGAAGGACGACGCGGACCTCGCGGGGCTCATGGGCCTCTTCGGCTGCACCGAGCAGGTGATGGAGCGCTGGAAGAGGGTCAACGACTCGGTGATCGGCATGGACGAGAAGGGCAAAGAGCTCGTCCGCGTGCCGCTGCGCGAGCCGATGCACGTGCGGGCGGCGTTCGACACGAAGTACGGCGTGCAGCGGACCAACTGCCCCTGAGGAGGATGCGATGGAGCGTTCCATGAAATCAGGAAACGAAGTCTCGCGCGCCGCTTGTGTGGCGCAGGCACTCCTGCCTGCGCGCCGCCGAAGTCGGCCGGTTTTCGTTGAAATGAACGAGTCATGCGGCGTTTCGCGCCGCGCGCGGACGAGAGTGTCTGCGCCACATCTCGCGGTGACGATGTGCGCGATCTTCATCGCCCTCTTCGCCGTTTCCTGCAAGAAGGCGCCGAAGGCGACGCCCGACGTTGTCGTCGTCGAACGGTCCGCGGTGACGCTCGACCCTAACGACCGCGCCTGGAAGGGCCTCCCCGAGCACATCGCGCCACTGCTGCTGCAGGACATGGTCGACCCGCGCCTGATGACGCCTTCGACGAGCGTCGTTCACGTCCAGGCGATGACCGACGGCAAGGACGTCGCCTTCCGGCTCAGCTGGGACGACGCGACGATGAACGACCTGCCGGGGCCGGCGAAGTTCACGGACGCCTGCGCGGTTCAGTTCCCGCAGAAAGCCGGGCCCGACCTGCCTGCGCCGCAGATGGGCGAGATGGGACGGCAGGTCGAGATTGCCTTCTGGCGCGCCAGCTGGCAGGCAGTCGTCGACGGTCGCGGCGACACGATCAAGGACATCCATCCAAACGCCGCGGTCGACCACTATCCGTTCGAGGCGCAGTCGCTGCCGCCCGGCTCTCCCGAGCAGAAGGACATGGCGCTGCGCTATTCGCCTGCGCGCGCCGCCGGCAACACGATGTCGGGCCCGCGTGAGCGCCCGGTCGAGTGCCTCATCGCGGGCGGTCCCGGAACCCTTACTCCGGATCCGACGCTCAAGGGGAACGGGAAAGGCAAGTACGAGAAGGGCAAGTGGGCGGTCGTGATCTCGCGGCCTCTCCCCGAAGTGCTGCGCGCCACGCCGCGCTCGCAGGCCGCCTTCGCGGTGTGGGAGGGGAGCCACCAGGAGGTCGGCGCCAGGAAGATGCGAACCGGCTGGGTGCCGGTCGTCAGGGAGCAGAAAAAATCATGAACGAGGCAGCGATCCCTGCGGATGTCAGGCAGCTCATCGAAGAATCGGTCGCGTGGCGGATGTGCAGCCTCGCGTTCGAGCGGCCGCGCAACGGATGGCGCGACCACGTGGCCTCGATCGCCAGCGACTCGGGCGACGAGGTCGTTCGAAGTGTCGCGGAGCTCGCGAAGGAACAGTCGAGCGAGGAGCTCTTCTTGAACCTCTTCGGCCCCGGAGGCGCGATCTCGCCGCGCGAAGTCGCGTACCGCGGGCTCGCCGATCCCGGGCATCTGCTCGCCGAGCTCGAGACGATTTACGGCGCGTTCGCGTACGAGCCGAGATCGGAGGAGTGCCCCGACCACATCTCCGTCGAGGCCGGCTTCGTCGGGTACCTGCGGATGAAGCAGGCGTTTGCGCGGATCGTCGGTGACGAGGAGGCGGAGACGATCGCGGCCGAGGCCGCCGAGCTCTTCCTGCGGGAACATCTCGCGCCCGTCGCGCACGGTCTCTGCAAGCGCCTCGAAGACGACGATTCGTTCTACATCGGGCGAGCGGCGATGCTGATGCGCGCCCGTCTCGGCGACATCGAGGTGCCCGCGATCGTGGAGCCATCGGACGACGAGGAGGAGATGAGCTGCGGCGGTGGCTGCCCGCTCTGAGCCGATGCGCTGGTGTCCGCGGCGGCGAGCATCGGCGCTGTGCCTGAAAACCCGGGGGACGAGCTCGCGCGGTTCCGGCGGTCAGCCCGGACCTGACCGCAATCGGCCGTTCAGTCGACCCAGCTGATCGGTTTTCTCTCGGGAACGAGCATCTTGTGCTCGGTGCCTTCGATCTTGACCGTTACGATCGCGGTCGGAACAGGCGCCCCGTCGACCTCCGAGGAGTCGACGACCTCCCAGTTCGAGAACGCGCGATAGATGTCGCGGCTCCTTCGCCACTCGTCGAAGTGATCGGACGCCCACGAGAGCTCATCGCGGTCAGCGAGAGTCTTGACGTTGCGGCACCAGATCCCGACGGCGAATTGCGCTTCCGGGCCGGAGCCGGCCGACGCCTCCTTGAGCATGTACTCCACTCTGTCGGCGGCCTGACGCTCGTACGAGGGCCCCATCGCGAACCACAGCAGGATCACGATGCCGACGGCGACGGCGGCCCAGGCTGCCGCGTACAGGCGGCGCGAGTCATCGGACGGCACCGCGGGCAGCGGCATCGAGCCCATCCTCGCGGTGGCGTAGATCGCGGGATTCACCGGCTGGCTCGGAACGCCAGGCGGACGGAAGAGGGCCACCTCGAAGCCGTCCGGTTTCGAGCGCTTCACGAGGTAGAGCGTTCCGCCGACCGGCACGATCTTCTCTCCGTCCTCGGGGGTGAACGACTTCCCGCTCGAGACGCCGTCCACGAGAACGACCTCGTTCCCTTTCGGAGTCTTCTCGATCGAGACGAGGTAGGTGCGGCCGCTGACGTCGAGAGTGAAGGATCGCTCGCCCATGGTTCGACTCCGAGGTTCAGGTGTTGGTCGAGGAGCCGGCCGGGCTCCGGATTCGTTAGGCTCGATCAGACTATCACGGTGGGAGCCGTCGATAGGCGGACCGAAGTCACGCGACCGTTACCGCACCGCGGGCGGCCCGACGGGGGGCACGGCAAGGCGAACCCCGTCCGCAACCGGAATCGCGAACCGGCCGGCACTGCGCTACCATGCGCGCGTGCCCCCGATCGAACACGATTCCGACGGTGCAACCGTCTCGCGAGAGTCGTCGCCCGCGTCACCCGCCGAGCGATTCTCCGCCGGGCAGATCGTCGCTGGCCGCTATCGAATCGTGGCGCCTCTCGGAAAGGGGGGTATGGGTGAGGTCTATCGCGCGGACGATCTCCGCCTCGCGCAGACCGTCGCGCTGAAGTTCCTCCCCACGAGCCTCGCGTCGAACGCTCAGGCGGTCGAACGCCTCGTCTCCGAGGTGCGTATCGGCCGTCAGGTGTCGCACCCGAACGTCTGCCGCCTCTACGATCTCGTCGATTCCGAGGGCCATCATTTCGTGTCGATGGAGTTCATCGACGGCGAGGATCTCGGCTCGCTGCTGCGACGCATCGGACGCGTCTCGTCCGACAAGGCGCTCGCTTTCGCACGCCAGATCTGCGCGGGGCTGGCGGCCGCGCACGACCTCGGCGTCGTCCACCGCGATCTCAAGCCCGCCAACGTGATGGTCGACGGCCGCGGTGTTGCGCGAATCACCGACTTCGGGCTCGCGATCGAAGGCTCCGGCGGCGGCTTCGCCGGAACCCCTGGATACATGGCTCCCGAGCAGCTGGAGAGCAGGCCGGCGACGCAGGCGAGCGACATCTACGCATTAGGCCTGGTTCTCTGGGAGATCGTCACCGGGCGGCGGCTCTTCGACGGAGTGACCCTCGACGAGCTTCGCCGGCAGCACGCGGCCCCCAAGGGGCGTCCGTCGTTCTTCGCGAGCGACCTCGACCCGCTGGTCGAGATGCTGATTCTCGAGTGCCTTTCCGAAGCGCCCGCCGAACGTCCGCGGTCGGCGCGCCAGCTCCTCGACTCGCTCCCTGGCGGCGTGAGCGCGCAGTTGTCACCGTCGACGGCGTCGGCGCGAACACCGAAGCGCAGCTCGAGCGACCGCGATAAGGCGACCGCCTCGATCGCGGTCCTCCCGTTCGAAGATCTGAGCGGCGGCAACGACGACTCCTTCGCCGTCGGCCTCGCCGAGGAGATCATCGGCGATCTCGGCAGGATCAAGTCGCTGCGCGTGATCGCGCGTGGCTCGGTCATGCGCTTCAAGGGGGCTCAGTCGTGCCGTCCCGTCGCGCTCGAGCTCGGCGTCGCGTACGTGCTCACGGGAAGCGTCCGCAAGGCGGGCAACCAGCTTCGCGTCACCGCGAACCTCGTCGAAGGAAGCTCCGAGTCGCTCGTGTGGTCGGAGAAGTTCAAGGGGACGCTCGACGACATTTTCGACATCCAGGAACAGATCGCGAAGACGATCGCGGAGCAACTCGCGATCGAGCTCAGCGCCGGGGAAGCAGCGGGGCTCGCCGAGCGTCCGATCGACGACCCGATCGTGTACGAGCTCTATCTTCGCGCGCGCGACCGGATCTGGAGCTTCAGCGAGCAGGGGCTCGACCGCGCGGTTTTCGAGCTCGAGAGCGGGCTCGAGCGGGCGCCCGACAACGTCCTGCTTCTCGCCGCGCTCGGGACTGCCTGGTGGCAGTACTTCAACGCGGGGATACGCCCGGTCGAGGAGAACCTGCAGAAGGCGGAGGCGCTCGCGGAGCGGATTTTCGAGCTCGATCCCGACTCACACCATGGCCATCGCGTCCTCGGGTTCGTCGCCGGCGCGCGCGGCAAGGTCGAGGGAGCGCTCAAGCATCTGGCCAAGGTCGTCGATCGCCATCCGACCGACACCGAGGCGCGCGTGTGGCTCGCGAGCATGTACCTGCTCAGCGGGCTGAACGATCTCGCCAGGCCGCATGTGAAGCGGCTTGCCGAGATCGATCCGCTCGGAGCACTGAGTCAGTGGCCTCCGATCTTCGAGAGCTGGTTCATCGGCGAGTTCGAGTCGGCGACGCAATTGATCCGGAAGGCCGCGGAAATCAGGGGTGAGGAGCTGGTCCTGAGCACGCAGCTATGGGTCATGTGCACGCTCGCGCGCCGCCACGAGGAAGCAGCGCTCGTGGCGACACTTCTCGACCGGTCCGACGAGAGCGCCTTCTTCCTCGATCTCTACCGCTTTCTCAGAAGCTCTCTCGAGGGACGACGCGACGACGCGCTCGCGGTCGTGCCGCGGCTCGAGGAGGGGGCGCGTCACGATCTCCAGTACTCGATGCAGATGGCCGAAGGCTACGCGATGCTCGGTGAGAACGACACTGCGATCGAGTGGCTCGAGAACGCCGTCGACCGTGGGTTCCTTGCCGGCGAGTTTCTCGAGCGGCACGATTGGTTTTTCGACGCTCTCCGGGGAGATGTGCGGTTCACGGAGCTGCTCGATCGGATGACGCGCGAACGCGATGCGCTCCGGGCGAGCCTGACGGCAGGGGAAGGCAAACCTGAGCGATAGCCATTCGCCCAGCGATCGACAGCGGCGACGACTGATCGTGCCGCCGGGCCGGTCTACGGAGGGTGTGTTTCAGCTGTGAGCCTGAGACTCCGCTTGTCCTCCGACTGGTTGTCCGAACCGGACACCGGCTCGTAACCGGGCGCCGGAACCCTCTCGCGTACAATCTCGCGCCGGAGGTCTTTCATGCTCGTCCGGTCGCTCCTTCTCTCGGTCACTCTGTCTCTGTGCGCTGCCTTTGCCTCAGCCGAGGAGCCG
>JAMPYE010000274.1 GCA_023700825.1 Thermoanaerobaculia bacterium
CTGGAGGATGTCCTCCGCGCTCTTCGCGTCGAGGTCGCCCGTCGGCTCGTCGGCGACGAGGAGCGACGGGTCGGTGACGATGGCGCGCGCGATCGCCACGCGCTGTTCCTGCCCTCCGGAGAGCTGGCGCGGGTAGTGGTCCATCCGGTCTGCGAGCCCGACGACGCTGAGCGCCGCTTCGACGTGCTGCCGCCGCTGCTTCTTCGACAGCTTCGTGAGCAGGAGAGGGAGCTCGACGTTCTCGAACGCGTCGAGCACCGGAATGAGGTTGTACATCTGGAAGATGAAACCGACGTGCCGCGCGCGCCACGCGGCGAGCCTCGTCTCGTCGAGCTTCGTGATGTCGTGCCCGTCGACGAGAACGCGGCCTCGCGTCGGGCGGTCGATCCCCGCGATGAGGTTGAGCAGCGTCGTCTTCCCGGAGCCGGAGGGGCCCATGAGCGCGACGTAGTCGCCCTCCTCGACGTCGACCGTGATCCCGTTGAGAACGGGAACCAGGAACGCGTCGCGGCGGTACGACTTGTGGACGTCTTCGATCTCGACCAGAACTCTCGCCATCGGAATCCTTCCGCGAAACCTACGAGCCGGGAGGCGCGCTGCGGCGGACCTTCGCGCCGGTCGCGAGCTGGCCCGGCCCGCTCTTCACGAATGCCTCGCCTTCGGTGAGGCCACCGACGATTTCCACGAGTCCGTTGCGCGTCTCGCCCTTCTCCACATTGCGAAGCTCGACCACGTCGTCCTTCGTGACGACCGCGACCTCGTTCGTTCCCGCGCCGCCGAGCGCCGCTTCGGGGATCCAGAGTTTCGCCGGCTCGACGAGCTCCGACTCGTTGCGCGGCTTCTCGAGGAACGACACGCTCGCGCTCATCTCGGGCAGCAGCTTGTCGGGAGGATCGACGAAGGCGATCTTGACCTGCACGATTCCTTTCGCGCGGTCGGCCACCGGGACGATCTGACGGAGCTTCCCGCGCCAGCTTCGGCCCTCGTACGCGTCGACTTCGATGACGGCAGGCTGGTCGTCGCTGAGCTTTCCGAGATTCGATTCGTTCACGTCGGCCTCGACCTCGAGCGTGCGCAGATCGGCGATCGTCGCGATCGACCCCGTCTCGTCGGACGACTGCCCGTCGAGGCTGAGCGGGGCGACGACCTCGCCGAGCTCGACGTTCTTCGCGACGACCACGCCGCTGAACGGCGCGCGAACGACGGCATCGCGCAGTACGACCTTCAGCCTGTCGACCCGAGCCCTGCTCTGGTGCGCCTCGGCCTCGGCCCCGTCGAAGAGCGACCTGCTCGCCACACCCTGCTCGGACAGCGACTTCAGCCGCAGGTACTCCTTCTCGGCCCGGGCGCTTCCGGC
The DNA here is from genome assembly GCA_023700825.1 of Thermoanaerobaculia bacterium. Taxonomy (GTDB): domain Bacteria; phylum Acidobacteriota; class Thermoanaerobaculia; order Gp7-AA8; family Gp7-AA8; genus JACPDH01. The sequence continues at coordinate 1,358 of JAMPYE010000274.1, forward strand.
TTCCGCCTCCCGAAGTTGCGCCTTGAGGTCCTCGTTCTCCAGCAGCGCGAGCACCTGGCCTTTCTCGACGCGGCTTCCAATGTCGAAATTGACCTTCGAGATGCGGCCCGAGATCTTCGGGGCGACGTTCGCCTGAAGGTGCGCGACGAGATATCCCGAGGCCGAGATCACCGTCGTGTCCGAATAGTTGCGGGACGGGCGGACCTCCATCGTCTCGACCTGCGGATACGACATCGGCTTGACCCAGCGGCTGTGCGCTTTCGCGCCCAGAAACGCGATGGCGGCCAACGCCAGGACCCATCGGACCGCCCGCCAGACCTTCGCGCGCGACTCGCCCGCAAGCTCGTCCCCGCGATCGATCCGGAGGGCCGACAGTTCAGGCTTCGAGTTCTTGTCGGCGTCGCTCATGATTGCGGACTCTCCCTCCATCGAAATTACTGTCGTCTCCACTCCCGTTCTCACGCTTGACGCGGAGGGTTCGACTGATGGCCAGCTATCTTACGCGACTGATCGTTACCGCGACCGCGGCAGTTCTCCTGCCGGTGGCCGCCCATGCGGCGTGCATGAACAAGTTCGTCGCGCGGACCGAAGGCAACAAGAAGGTTCTCACCCTGCTCACGGGATCCATCACCTTCCAGGAAGCGCAGGCGCTGGCGAAGGACTTTCAGGCCAGAAAGGCCAGTGTCGAGTGGCTCGATGACAAGGGAAAAGCGGTCGCCTCCGCCGCTGAATTCCAGCCGGCTCGCCCGATGCCGGTCGCATGCGGCGATAAGCCCTCCGGAGCCGTACTCAACGTCGTCTTCCTGACCTTTGCGAGCCCCTCGAAGACCCTGACGATCAAGCTCGGCGACGTCACGACCGTCGCGTTCGTGGAGCAGGAAAAGTAGGGCGAGCAACTACCCTTCGCACCACCCGCTGGTCACGGGACGCAGCCTCTCCTCGATGCTGGCGCCTTTCCCACGCATCCCGCGCTCCCGAGACCGCTGCTCACGCTCCTCCGACGCGACGATCGGGAATCCGCGGCTACCGCCGGAATCCTCGACTACAATCTCCGGCACTTTCCCAAGGAGGCCCGATGCATCGATCGCTTCTCGCAGTGGCCCTGTTTCTTGCCGCGACCGTCGCAGCGGCACAGCAGCGCCCCCAGGCCTTCGTCGGCGCGACGATCATTCCGATCGCCGGCGACCCGATCGAGAACGGCACTCTCGTCATCGCCAAGGGGAAGGTCGTCGCGATCGGCGCGCAGGTGGCGATTCCGCAGGACGCCGAGCGCCACGACGTGAGCGGAAAGGTGATCATGCCCGGGCTCGTCGACACGCATTCGCACGTCGGCAAGGTGTCGGGGGCCGATTCGAGCGGGCCGATCCAGCCCGACGTCCGCGCGCTCGACTCGATCGACGCGCGCGACGCGTCGATTCAGCGGGCGCAGGCGGGCGGCATCACGACCGTGAACATCATGCCGGGCTCGGGCTTCCTGCTGAGCGGCCAGACGCTCTACGTGAAACTGCGCGACGGCAGGACGATCGACGACCGCGCGATCCGCAACGAAGACGGCTCGTACGCCGGCGGCATGAAGATGGCGACCGGGACGAACTCGATGAAGGACGCGCCGTTCCCCGAGACACGATCGAAATCGGCGGCGCTCGTCCGCGAGCAGTTCGTCAAGGCGCAGGAGTACCGGAAGAAGGTCCGTGAGGCGAAGACCCCCGCGGACCGGCCGTCGCGCGACCTGGCCATGGACGGGCTGGTCGAGGTGCTCGACGGCAGGCGTGTCGTGCATTACCACTCGCACCGGCACGACGACCTCGTGACGGCGATGCGCCTTGCGAAGGAGTTCGGCTTCCGCCTCGTGCTGCAGCACGCGACCGAGTCGGGCAAGGTCGCCGACGAGATCGCGAAGGCGGGCATCCCCTGCTCGATCATCTTCGTCGACAGCCCGGGCGGAAAGCTCGAGACGATGGACCTGACCTGGCGTTACGGCGCGATCCTGGAGAAAGCCGGCGTGCTCGTCGCCGTCCACACCGACGACCCGATCACCGATTCGCGCTGGCTGCTGCGCTCCGCGGGGCTGGGTGTGCGCGCGGGCCTGACGCGCAATACGGCGCTCGCGGCGCTCACGATCAACGGCGCGAAGATGCTCGGGCTCGAACGCCGCGTCGGCTCGCTCGAGCCGGGCAAGGACGCGGATTTCATCGTCCTTTCCGGCGATCCGCTCAGCGTCTACACGCACGTGCTCGAGACGTGGGTCGACGGCACGCGCGTGTTCGACCGCAGCGATCCCGCCGACCGGCTCCGCGCCACGGGCGGCTTCGGAGCGGGAAACGACCGGACTCTCCATTCCGAGATCGTCGCCGAAGGAGCGAACTGACCATGAAGAGGCTACTGCTCGTTCTCCTCGCCTCCGCGGCGACGCTCCCCACGGCCGCGCAGGATCTCGCGATCGAGGCCGAGGTGATCCACACCATGGCCGGCAGGACGATTCGCAACGGAGTGATCGTCGTCAGGAACGGGAAGATCGACCGCGTCGGCCCCGAGAACGAGACTCCGGTGCCCGCGCGCATGCCTGCCGTGAAGGCGAAGGTCGTGACGCCGGGCCTCATCGACGCACACACGGTCGTCGGCCTCGCCGGCTACCTCAATCAGCCGCACGACCAGGATCAACTCGAGCGCTCGTCGGCCATGCAGCCGGAGCTGCGCGCGATCGACTCCTACAACGCGCGCGAGTTTCTCGTCGGCTGGCTTCGCGGCTTCGGCGTGACGACGATCCACACCGGCCACGGGCCCGGCACTCTCGTGTCGGGGCAGACGATGATCGCGAAGACGCGCGGCGACACGGTCGACGAGGCGGTGCTCGTCCCGTCGGCGATGATCGCCGCGACGCTCGGCGAGTCGGCCTTCGCCGAGAAGGGCAAGTCGCCGGGCACCCGCGCGAAGGAGCTCGCGCTGCTGCGCCAGGCACTGCTCGACGCACAGGAGTACCGGACGAAGCTCGGCTCCGCCGCCGCCGACAAGAAGCCGTCGCGCGACCTGCGCAAGGAAGCGTTCGCGAGCGTGCTGGAAGGAAAGACTCCGCTGCTCGTCACCGTGAACCGCGCGCAGGACATCGTCTCGTCGCTGCGGCTCGCGAAAGAATTCGGAATCCGGATCGTGCTCGATGGCGCGGCCGACGCGCACCTGGTGATCGACGAGATCAGGGCCGCGGGCGTGCCCGTCATCGTGCATCCGACGATGGCCCGCCCCTACGGCGAGCAGGAAAACCTGAGCGTCGAGACCGCGGCGCTCCTGAAGAAGGCCGGAATCCCCGTCGCGCTGCAGAGCGGATACGAAGGCTACGTCCCGAAGACGCGCGTCGTGCTGCTCGAGGCCGCGATGGCGGCGGCCAATGGCCTTACGTTCGACGACGCGCTCGCGCTCGTGACGATGGACGCCGCGAAGATTCTCGGCGTCGCCGACCGCGTCGGCTCGATCGAGCGCGGCAAGGACGCCGACTTCGCCCTCTTCGACGGCGACCCGTTCGAGTTCTCGACCCACGTCACCGGGGTCGTGATCGACGGGGTCGTGGTGAGCGAAGAGGTGCGGTGAGGCAGGTCAAAGGTCATAGGTCAAAGCAGGCGCGAATGTGGCGCAGGCACTCTTGCCTGCGCGTCGCCGAAGGCGACTCATTGCGCGCGGGGACGAAATAGCTGCGCTTTGCGCCGCGCGCAGACAGGAGTGTCTGCGCCACATCAGCTCATGGACGCTCGCTCTGACCTCTGACCTTTGACCTGCCGTTGCCTGCTTTGGCCTCTGCCCTGCCTTCCGGTTTCGTTTTCCCCTTCTCCGTTGTCCAACCTTGCGAACTGAACGCTGGAGGACAACGCAATGAAACGGATCGCCGCTCTCATCCTCGCAACCGCACTCTTCGCCGCCTGCTCGCACGAGAAAGGCGCCGATTCACCCGACCTCTCCCAGCTTCCCCCACCGGAACAGGAATCGAAGAAACTCGCCGACGCGCCGCCGCCAACTAATCCTCCGCCACCTGTCGCGCTCAATGCCCAGCCCTATTTCGCGAAGGGCGCCCGGGGCCGCGTGACGGGCGGCGTTGCAGGCGGCGTCGTCGGCGGGGTAGTCGGCAGCGCCTCGCCGACCTCGGTGCCGATGAGCATCCCCGAAGCGGCGTACGAGATCGCCCGTCGCCCCCCCGGAACGCCGTTCGACATGTCGGCTGACTTCAACACCGAGGAGTACGGGCGCATCGTCGAGAACCGCTTCCTCGATCCGTCGCGCGACCCGCTCTCGACTTTCAGCGTCGACGTCGACCGCGCGTCGTACGCGATGATGCGCCGCTTCCTCGAATCGGGACAGCTCCCACCGCGCGACGCAGTTCGCATCGAAGAGCTGATCAACTACTTCGAGTACGACTACCCCGAGCCGCGCGGCAACGAGCCCTTTTCGATCACGACCGAGATCGCCTCCTGCCCCTGGAACGAGCGTCACCGCCTCCTCCGCATCGGGCTGCAGGCGGAGAAGATCGACCTCGAAGACCTGCCCCCCAACAACCTCGTCTTCCTGCTCGACGTCTCGGGCTCGATGAACTCACCCGACAAGCTCCCCCTGCTCAAGTCGTCGCTTTCGATGCTCGTCGACAATCTGCGCAGCGACGACAGCGTCGCGATCGTCGTCTACGCCGGCAGCGCCGGGCTCGTGCTGCCGCCGACGCCGGGAACGCAGAAGGGGCGCATCCTCGACGCGCTCGACCAGCTCGAGGCCGGCGGCTCGACCGCGGGCGGCCAGGGAATCGTCCTCGCCTACGAGACCGCGCGCGACAGTTTCCTGCGCGGCGGCAACAACCGCGTCATCCTCGCCACCGACGGTGACTTCAACGTCGGCGTCTCGAGC